>NZ_CBABQS010000039.1:0-41534 GCF_964672035.1 Arcicella sp. | reverse complement strand
ATATAAGCGTTGTTGGCGTTCATCTAATTGATTAAAATAATTGCGTTCTTCGAGGGTAATTTCCATATAACTAAAAATCAGTATTGAATACGAAGATACAATATTATGAAAATTAATTAGACCAACTTATTATTTACACGTTACTAAGTTCAACAGTATTTCTAAGATAAAAATATCATACAAGAGTTCACAAAACCAGCTACACCTGAGCAGAATGCTCGGGGACACCGAGTCATATTGAATCGTATCATGGAAAGTGTGGTTTGCAAACGTTACGAATTTGAGGATTTAAACGATGCTATTCTTACCATGAATCAATATAAAGAATTCTATAATTTCAAAAGAATTTACTAGGGAGTCAAGTACAAAAGTCCATATAAATTCCTCTTAAACAGAGAGATAGATATGAAAAAAATAAAACTAACAAGCTGAAAAATCTGTCCTAAAATTAGGGGGTTAAGCCAGTATGAATTAACTCAATTTTATTACGTGACAATTTTACTCGCCCTATTCGTTCTAATTGTTTCAATAAGCGAGATATAACTTCTCTTGAAGTAGCAAGTTCTTGACCTAATTCTTCGTGTGTAATGTTAAAAACACTACAACCACATTGTTTAGATTTCCGGTTTAATAATCCCAAAAGCCTTTCGTCTAATTTTTGAAAGGCAATTTGGTCAACAACACCCAACAAATCCTCGAATCTTTTTTGATAAGTCATAAACACATATTGTCTCCAAGTAGCATATTTTTTGATCCATTCATCAATTTTTTCCACTGGTACAGCGATTAATTTTGTCTTTTCGTCAGCTATTGCTGTGATTTCACTCTGACGGCGGTCAAGGCAACAACTCAACGACATGGCACAAGAGTCCATACCGCCCAAATAATACAATAAAGCCTCTCTTCCTTCCGAATCAGCTCTTAATATTTTGACTGAACCACTGAGTAAAATGGGTACGGTTCGTATATAACCCCCAGGTTTCATGAGTGTAAATCCCTCATCTACTTCCACATAATTACCAAATTCCACTAATTCTTCTAATAGTGCAACCTCGAACATATTTCCGAATTTTCCGTGCAGCGACTGAATATCTAATTTCATCTTTGAATGTCTTTTTTAATTGAAACATCAAATTGCATTAAATAATTGAAAATACATTTATTAGAGTCAAACAAATCAATTGAAAAATAGTACAAATCAACTTTTCAATAATTCATGAATCTGTATTTATGAAGTTAGTCAAATTGTTTTGGTAGAATACGATACCTTTGATATATAATAAAACTACTGAGAACAATACGATTCCCGTTGCCATAAATGCTTAAGCACTTTTTCAATTTCTCAAAATATTTTCAAATCAAAATAACGGAGAAAATTATTTACTTATTTCTACCTATCTCGTTAGCATTCATAATTATAAATCAAAAATTCGTAATTCTAATTTTCTATCAATCAATGCTTAACTTAGTTCCGCCAAACTATTTTAAGCTTTTTATATGAACCAAACAAACAACGTTTTTGTCATTACGATTGCCCTAATTCTTTTAGGATTTTTGCTAAAAAAATACAATTTTATTAGCGAAAAAGATGGAAAAACCATTTCCAGATTTTTAATGCACACCACGTTTCCAGCGTTAATGATTATTTCAACGGCAAAAGTCAAATTAGATACTTCATTACTGTTGATTCCAGTTTTTGCCATGTTTGTGGGTTTGTCAATGCTTCTGATTGCTTGGATATGGTTTTCAAATTACGAAAAAGCACTGCGGGGAGTCTTGACAATGGGCGTAGGAGGGTTTAATAGTGGTTTATTTGGATTTCCTATTATTGAAGGATTATTCGGAAAACAGGCAATGGTATATGCTGTTATGTTTGATATTGGAAATACAATTATTGTTTTTGGAGCAATTTATTCTATCGGAAGTTATTTCTCCACGACTAAAAAATCACAGACAGGCATAAAACCAATTTTGAAAAAGGTTTTGACTTTACCTCCCGTTTTGGGAATACTTTTAGGACTGATTATAAATATTACAAACATTCCTTTACCAAAATTATTTTTTGATTTTTTAGAAGTCTTAGCCCTCGGAAACAAACCTTTAGTATTGTTGTTAATGGGAATTTATTTAAGTTTTGATTTAGATAAAAAGCTACTAATTGCCATTTCAAAAGTAATAGGAATCAGAGTGGCCGTTGGGATAACAGTCGTTTTAGCCATATTTTTTTTCGTAAGCAACGATTACTCGTTAATGAAAAAAGTATTAATGATGTGTGTTCTTTTTCCGATTGGATTAACCATTTTGCCCTTTTCCGATGAATTAGGCTATGATTCCAGAATTGCAGGTACAATGTTAAACATTTCATTGATTGTCAGTTTTGTTTTAATGTGGGGGTTCGTATTGTTATTGGGGTTTTGAAAAAAAATAAAACATAAATTCAACGCAATTTATTTTAGTAACGAATTTTCCAAAATTGATAGTAAAACATATAACCATCATTTGTAACTAAAACATGTGTCCTCAACTCAAAAATTTTGGATTATACGGCAAAGAAGCTTCAACGGTTTTGCCAGATTTTCTTAATTTAGTTTCCATAGATTCCAGTTGCAGAAAGCACAACTGGGAAATAAAACCTCATTTTCACAGTAAATTATAAGAATTTTCTTTAAATGAAACCAAAACATCCCAGTTTTTAGAGACACTTTTATTCTTGTTAATGATAAAAATAATTAGAATAAAAACTGATTATGAAAAGGATTTCGTAGTTTCCACCCGTAAATTGGTGTGTTGTAAAGAATTTATTTAAATATTAAGACTATAATTCATACCAACCGCAGTATTGATGATTTTACCAGAGATTTAGGAATAAGTAAAACGCATTTGAATCGGGTATATCAGACGATTACTGGCGAATCAACCAAACAAGTAATCAATAAATATTTGACCAATGAGGCGATGGCACTTTTAGTCCGTTCAGAATTGACTATCTCTGAAATTGCCCATCAGTTAGACTTGAAAGATATGAGTTACTTTTGCCGATTTTTCAAAAATCAAGCCCACATTTCTCCGGCAAAATATAGGGTAGATAATCTCAATTTGGAACATACTAAAAATATTGATGCCCTTAACTATTAATTTCGAAAATGACATACGAATTATTACAAAACCGTTTTAAAAGCCTCATTGATCATAATCCGATGAGTTCATTCCAAATTATGATTGTCGCCATTTGTTTTATACTGAACATGAATGACGGTATTGATGTGCTCATTGTATCTTTTTCAGGTTCGGATATCATCAAAGAATGGGGGCTTTCAAAGGGGCAAATGGGATATATTTTTAGTACGGGATTAGCTGGAATGACGCTTGGATGTTTGTTAATTGCCCCTTTGGGCGATAAAATTGGTCGAAGAAAGGTTTTTATTTTGTCGGTAATTTTAATTTCAAGCGGTATGTTATTAGTTTCGGTTTCTTCCACTTATGAACAATTACTAATTTTTCGATTTATCACAGGCTTAGGAATTGGCGGAATTTTACCAACCATGGCAGCCACTGCCTCCGAATTTTCCAATCAAAAAAATAGGGATTTTAATGTAGGTTTAGTGCAAGCGGGGTGGCCTGTCGGTGCTATTTTTACGGGCTTTTTTTGTGCCTACGCCATCCCACAATTTGGCTGGCGATTTGCCTTTCTTTTTGCAGGTTGTATTTCAGTTTTGATGTTAATTTTGGTATTGGTCTATATGACAGATTCGGTTGAGTTTCTAAGCAAAAAACAACCTAAAAATGCGTTGCCCAAAATTAATACTTTGCTTAGCAAAATGAATTTTGATCACATTTATTTTTTACCAAAAGCTAATAAAACTGAAAACATAATGCCCTTAAAATCCTTATTTTCAGATGAATACAGAAGTTCGACCTTTAAATTATGGATTGCCGTTTTCTTCGGTTTTCTAACACTTTATACCCTTTTAAGTTGGGTACCAACCATTGCCAAAGATGCTGGTTTACCGTTTGAAATGGCAACGTATGTGGGCATTGCTCTCAACCTTGGCGCAATCATAGGCACCGTTTCCGTTGGATTTATTTCGGCAAAATTAGGCTTAAAAAAGACCGTTTTATCGTTTATGATAATGGCTTTTTGCGTGATGTTGTTATACGGAAATTTAATGCTTTCAACCGCCATAATATTCGTAATGATTTGCCTAATTGGCATCTTTGTTCAAGGCGGTTTTAATGGGATTTATCCAATACTTTCCAGCGTTTATCCCACCGAAATACGTACTACGGGTGTTGGTACTGCCGTTGGAATTGGGCGTTTCGGAGCAATTTTAGGGCCAACTATATTTGGTTTACTTTCTGATTCGGGTATGAATATTCCAACCTTGTTTAGCCTTTTTTCAATTCCACTTTTAGTCACGGGGCTATGCGTGTGGAGCTTGAAATCTAAAAATTTAAAATAGCTAAAATGAAAGCAGCATTTTTGGATAAACCTACTGAGATTTCGATACGAGAGGTAGAAATCCCTAAACCTAAACAGGGAGAAGTGAGAATAAAATTAAAGAAAATTGGCGTTTGCGGTTCTGATGTACATCTTTATTTAGGGCATCGACTCTTAGACAAACCAACCATAATTGGACACGAAGGACTTGGCTATATTGATAAAATTGGCGAAGGAGTGATTGGTCGAGAAATTGGTGAAAGAGTAGTCATTGAACCCAATATTCCTTGTAGAAAATGCCGGTATTGTTTGAGTGGTCGTGGCACTATTTGTTCCAACAAGAGGGTTTTGGGCGTAAATGAAGCAGGTTGCTTTGCCGAATATATTTCAATACCTGCCGATTTTGCATGGAATGTTCCAGAGGAGATTTCGGATGAAAATGCGGTGACAATTGAACCGATGGTGGTTGCTTATCACGCCCTTTTTTCATCAAAAGCAAAACCTGGAGATACGATTGCTGTGATTGGTTTGGGAGCAATTGGACTTTTATTAACTCACATTGCCATTGCGTTGGGATATAAAGTTTTTGTAACCGAAATTAATGCCCCAAAAGTAAAAATGGCAACTGATTTAGGAGCAATTTCAATAATACTTGAAGGAAATGAGGAAGCTCAAATTCATGAATTATCCAAAATTTGTGAAGAAAATGATGTTGTTGCGGTCTTTGAATGTGCAGGTTCAGCTTACACAGCATCATTAGTAACTGCTTCAGCTCCAAGAGGTTCTGAAATTGTTTTGGTCGGTCTTTCTGAAAAATTAGCTACATTTAGACCCTTAAAAATTGCTCGGGAAGGAATCACGATTGTACCCTCAATTATTTATGACCATCCTTTTGATTTTAAACGAGTGTTACAATTAATGCAATCGAAAATTATCAATCCAAGTTTTATTATTTCTCGTGAAATGCCTTTGGATGATTTGCAAAATGCCCTTGAAATTGCTGCAATAGGGGACGATTCAAAAATTATTATTAAAGTTTAATCAAATTTGATAACTTAAAACAATCCAAAAACATGAAACCACCCTTCAGAGCCGACCACGTTGGCAGTTTATTAAGAACATCAGCAGTAAAAGAAAACCGTTTACGTTGGAAAAATGGATTAATTTCAGCCGAAGAATTGCGTGAAATTGAAAATATTGGCATCACTGAAACCGTCAAAAAATTAGCATCAACGGGCATGAAATCTATCACGGATGGCGAGTTCCGTAGAGATTATTTTCACCTCGACTTTTTGAAAGAATTAGCGGGCGTAACCGTTACGGGTGGGATTGATGCCAATCCAAACGCAAAAGCTGCCGAAGACGGATTTACTCCACCAAAATTGAGCGTTACGGGAAAATTACAACACGTAAAAGATATTCAAGTAGCTGATTTTGAGTTTCTTAAATCAGTAACAACCCAAACGCCAAAAGTGTCAATCCCGTCTCCTACAATGGTGCATTTTAGGGGTGGGCGTAAATCGATTGATATAAATTCGTATCCCGATATGGACCAATTTTTCCACGATTTGGCAAATGCTTACAAACAAGAAATTGACCATTTATACAAAGCTGGACTTCGATATTTGCAATTAGACGATACGAATTTGGCTTATCTTTGCGACCCAAAAATGAGAGCAGCGGCTTTGGAACGGGGAGAAGACCCTAATGAATTGCCAAGAACTTACGCCGCCTTGATAAATTCAGTAATTGATAATCGTCCCTCAGACTTAACCGTTGGAATTCACCTTTGTCGAGGAAATTACCGCAGCACTTGGTTTGCCGAAGGGGGTTATGAACCTGTAGCTGAAATTTTATTCAATTCAATTAATGTGGATGCCTATTTTTTGGAATATGACGATGAGCGTTCGGGAGATTTTGCTCCACTACGGTTTGTTCCGAAAGATAAAATGGTTGTTTTGGGAATTATTTCTTCCAAATTAAAGGAATTAGAAAAAGTGGACGACATGGCTAAACGCATTGACGAAGCTGCCAAATATATGCCTTTGGAACAAATGTGTGTAAGCCCGCAATGTGGATTTTCATCAACCCATCACGGTAACGATTTGACCCACGACGACCAATGGAGAAAGATGGAATTAGTAGTAAATACGGCCATTAAAGTTTGGGGCGAATCGTAGATTTTTTTATTTCTTTGGATGAAAATGATGTATATTTCATCCAAAGAAATAAATTAACTACTTTCTCTAAATTCCTTGGGCGAAACTCCTACGTGTTTTTTAAAAAGTCTTGAAAAATAAGCCGCATCTTCAAAATTTAATTGATAGGCAACTTCCGAAATAGATAAAGATGTATGGCGTAATAGTTTCTGAGCTTCACCTACAAAAAAATCATTGACTACTTGTGTAGCCGTTTGTTGCGAAATATTTTGGCAAATTCTATTCAAATGAATCGGCGTAATTTTCAATTCGTTAGCATAATCCGCAATCATTTTTTGCGGATTTTTAGCACTTTTTATGCTTTCTATAAATTGTTTATAAATACTCAAACTCCGCTGATTCTGAATAATTCTTTCTTCATTTTGGGCTTGTGTAATCCTAAAAATACTGGTTAAAAATGTCGTAAATAAAGATTGTAGCATAATTTCACGCTCTGGCAAATAACTAAATATTTCCTCTCTAATTTTTTCAATTAAGCCAATGATAAATTGAAATTCAGTTGTATTCTCATCAGCATTTAGGATTCTTAATTTACCCAATTCAATGTTTATTTTGGGATTTAACTTAAACAATTGCGCTAAGAATGAAACCGAAATCGTTAAAACTGTGCCTTGAATTTTCTCCTCATATTCAAAACCATGAAGGGTATTTTCGGGAATCACCATCAAACAAGCATCCTTAAATTCAAATTCTTTATGCTCAATCAATAGCTTTCCGTAGCCTTTTTCAATACAAAATATTTGAAATAATGAAGTATGAATGTGCTGTTTTATCTTCCAATCATGTTTTTGACTCCGTGTTTCAATAGATTCACAATGAATAAAATCGGGCAAAATTACCCTTGCATTATCGCCATAAAGTCCATTGTAATTCAGCATTGTATTTTTCTTAATGTATGTTTTGTCCAAAAATAAGATAAATATATCCAAATTCCATTGAGTAATTTCAAATACTTTTGTGGTGTCAAATTTTAGGAATATAAATTTTATGAATCACAGAACACAAGTCGGAATTATTGGAGCGGGTCCAGCAGGCTTAACCCTTGCTTTATTATTACAAAAAGCAGGTATTTCTTCAATTATTATCGAAAATAGAAGTCGAGAATACGTTGAATCACGGGTAAGGGCAGGGCTTTTAGAATATAATACTGTCGCACTATTTGATGATTTGGGTGTTTCTGAAAGATTGCATGCGGAAGGTTTGGTGCATCACGGTTGTTTTATCAATCATAATGGAAAAAGTCAGCGCATAGATTTTGCCAAACTTACACAAAAGGAAGTAACTATTTACGGACAGCAAGAAGTGGTAAAAGATTTAATTTCAGCTTGTTACGAACGAAATATTGAAATATTCTTTGAAGCGGATGCCACCCAAATTTCCAATTTAGAAACTAAAAAACCACTCATAACTTTTACAAAAAATAACGAAACGCATTCGCTCGAGTGTGATTTCGTGGGTGGATGCGATGGTTTTCACGGACTTTCTCGGAAAACTTTTCCCAAAGATTCTTACCATGAATATAAAATAGAATATCCATTTAGTTGGCTTGGCATTTTGGCGTATGCTAAACCAAATTACGAAGAACTCATTTACGCCTACCATTCCGAAGGTTTCGCCTTAGCCAGTATGCGTTCCGAAAAAGTTTGTCGTCTATATTTACAAGTGAATAATGACGATAAAATTGAAAATTGGTCGGATGAACAAATTTGGAACGAATTAGAAAATCGTTTAGGTTTTGCCTTAAATCGAGGGAATATTTTTGAAAAAGGAATTACCCCAATGCGTAGTTTTATGATTGATAATATGCAATTTGGAAGAATGTTTTTAGCGGGTGATTCTGCTCATATTGTGCCTCCAACGGGTGCAAAAGGCTTAAATTTAGCGATTGCCGACATCAATAATTTAGCAAATGGGATTATTGATTTTTACGAAAATGATAACGAAGAGTTATTGAAAAATTACACGACAAAGTGTTTATCGAGAGTTTGGCGAGTACAAGATTTTTCGAATTTTATGACTTATTTATGTCACAAGCAATCGGAAGAAGGTACTTTTGAAAATCAATTACAAAAATCTAAGTTTGATTATTTAACTATTTCTGAGGCATACCAAAAAACAATTGCGGAGAATTATGTAGGCTTGCCTTTTGATACTTTTGCCTAAGATAAAATGACTTTTACCAATATCAACGGAAAGAATATTCACTATCAATATCTTGACAATCACGATGATAGAACTTTTATTTTTATCAATTCACTCGGAACAGATTTTAGGATTTGGGACGGAGTTGTGGATATTTTGAAGCATCATGGCAATATTTTAAGGTTTGATAAAGCTGGACATGGACTGTCTTCAGATTTACGATTTAATGATTTACGATTGACGAGTCATCAATCGAATATCGAAAATCCAAAATCGTCAATCGTAAATCATTCAAATGATGTATTGGGTCTGATGGATTTTTTAACTATTCAAAAAGCTGTAATTGTTGGGCTTTCGATTGGGGGAATTATCGCTCAATATTTAGCCATTCATCATCCAGAAAGAGTAGAACAACTCATTTTAAGTAATACTGCTCCAAAAGTAGGTTCTGAAGAAGGTTGGAACACACGAATTGAAACGGTTAAAAAAGACGGAATTGCTTCGATTGCTGATAATATTATGAAAGTCTGGTTTTCAGAAAATTTCAGAAATAATCGAATCAATGAATTATTGGGATATAAAATGATGGTTTCAAACATTAACCTTGAAGGATACATCCAAGCATGTGAAGCCTTGAAAGTCAATGACTTAACGAATAAAATTAGTAAAATCAAGGTACCAACTTTATGTTTTGCTGGAACAGAAGATGGCTCAACGCCACCTGAACTTGTAAAAGCAATGGCAGATTTAATTCCCGATTCAACTTACATTTTAATTGCAGGCGTGGGTCATATTCCGTGCGTGGAACAACCAGAATTAATGGCAAATCATATTTTAGCATTTGTAAAATGAACGAATTATACGAACAAGGCATGAAAACCCGCCGAGAAGTCTTAGGAGATACTCACGTGGACAAAGCCGAAGCAAACAAAACGGATTTCGACAAAGATTTCCAAGAATACATTACCAATTCAGCTTGGGGAGCAATCTGGTCACGACCACATCTTACCAAACGAGAACGGTCATTAATTACCATCGCCATTTTGACGGCGCTTGGTTTGGAAGAAGAACTCGCCATGCACATACGAGCAACCCAAAATACAGGGGCAACTGAGCAAGATGTAAAGGAAGTTTTGATGCACACGGGTGTGTATGCCGGCGTTCCCAGAACAAACGGAGCCATGAAAATTGCGAAGAAAATTTATGCTGATTTGGAAAATAAAATTTAACAATAATGGAATCAACCCAAGCCCCATTTTTATATCCTGAATATAAATCAACCATTTTTAGGAGTCCAACGCAACCATTAATGATTGTGCAAAAACATCTAAAAGATTTGACCTTACCCGTTTTTGGCGAATCTCATATTCAAAAATTTGATAATGATTTAACTAAAAATGCCCAAGTAAACGGTGAACCAATCGGTGAAAGAATTAAAGTTTTTGGAAAACTCATGGATGAAAACGGACGAGGTATTCCGAACGCTTTAATCGAAATTTGGCAAGCGAATTCAGCGGGAAGATACATACATAAAGCCGAAATTCACGATGCTCCACTCGACCCGAATTTCTTGGGTGCAGGTCGATTTTTGACCGATAATCAAGGATTTTACCAATTTTATACGATTAAACCAGGAGCATATCCTTGGGGAAATCACTTCAATGCGTGGCGACCAAACCATATTCATTTTTCGGTGATGGGACATCAAATTGAACACCGTTTAATTACGCAAATGTATTTTCCAGGCGACCCATTGTTTGAATATGACCCCATTTATCAGTCAGTTCCGAAACACGCCCGACATTTGATGGTTTCAAAATTCAGTATCGACAAAACCGACCCAGAATTTGCTTTAGCCTACGAGTTTAATATCGTATTGAATGGAAAATTAAAAACGAATTTTGAATAATGGAAATATTTAGCCAAACGCCATCACAAACCGTAGGACCATTTTTTGCATACAGTTTAACCGCAGAACAATACGGATATAATTATAATAGCATTATCACGGATTCTTTGGTTGATGAAACTGATGAGGGTGAAAGAATTCTGATTACAGGTCATCTTTTCGATGGACAAGGAAACGTAATTCCCGATGCAATTATTGAATTAATACAATATTTTGAGACTGATAATCAAGAAATTAAGTCAAAAATTGCTCGTGTAGGAACAGGCACGAGTGTAGATAGTAGTTTTACTATTACCACGATAAAACCCAAAGCCATCAACGGTCAAGCTCCTTTTATTGGGATAATAATTATGATGCGAGGTTCATTGCATCATTTACATACAAGGCTTTATTTTTCGGATGAAAATAATCAACAAGATTTATTATTAAATTCAATTCCAGAAGATAGACGTAATTCGTTGATAGCGAATAAATTACAGAAAAATAATCTAATTTTATACGAGTTCAATATTAGCATGCAAGGGGATAACGAAACCGTCTTTTTTAAAATATGAAAACAGTACCAATTATAGATTTACAGACCGCCGCTTTGATGGTGAAAGAAGGCGATACGCTATTGCAAGGCGGTTTTGGCATGACAGGAAACCCTGTTCATCTCATGCACGCATTGGCTGAAATAGGCACAGGCAATCTTACTTTTATCGGAAATAATACGGGTGAAGCGGGGCTTGGGGGTGGTCGTTTACTTAGAAATGGACAACTCAAAAAGATGATTGGTTCATTTTTTACTTCCAATCCAGATGCAGTGAAAGCAGCACAATCTGGGCAAGTTGAGTATGAACTTTTGCCACAGGGTTCGCTCGCAGAAGCCTTGCGAGCAGGTGGGGCAGGAATCGGTGGTTTTTATACGCCAACTTCCGCAGGAACACTCATAGCAGCGGGGCGAGAAACCAAAATAATTGATGGTATTGAGCAAGTTTTTATCAAAGGAATTCGTGGAAATGTAGCTTTTATTCGGGCTTGGCGAGCCGATACCGCAGGCAATCTGCAGTACCGAATGACGGAAAATAATTTTAATAAAGCCATGGCAACCGCCGCCGATTTGGTTATTGCCGAAGTGGAAGAAATTGTGCCTTTGGGGACAATATTACCCGAAAATATTCATACCCAAGGTTGTTTTATAGATTATTTAGTCGAAGCCAAAATTACCCTCGAAGATTTGGGCAGTTCAGCCTCCGTTTCTTCTTCCAAAAAGGTCGATGAAAGCCGTATGAATATGGCAAAAAGGGCTTTGCAAGAATTAAAAAAAGGGGATGTAGTGAATTTAGGCATAGGAATTCCAACGTTGGTTGCTGACTTAATTACCGAAGAACACGGAATAATTTTGCATACTGAAAACGGAATGTTGGGCGTTGGACCCGTTCCATCCGATGGGGGAGGAGCGATGGAATATCCCGTAAATGCAGGAAAAATTCCCGTTACGGCCTTACAAGGAAGTAGCTATTTTGATAGTGCCGATTCCTTCGGTATGATTCGTGGTGGACATATTGATACGGCCATCATGGGTGGATTGGAAGTTGATGAAGCCGCAAATTTGGCAAACTGGGCAGTTCCTAATAAGCCACTTTTGGGCGTAGGTGGAGCGATGGATTTGGCAAAAGGGGCAAAACGATTAATCATCACCATGACCCACACAAATCCTGATGGTTCCGCCAAAATTGTTCCATCGTGCGTATTACCTTTAACTGCCAAAAATGTAGTAAAATTAGTAATCACCGATTTAGCCGTTTTTGCTTTCTTAGAAGGGAAATTGACCCTCATTGAACTCATGCCCAACGCAACAATTGAAGACGTTAGAGCCAAAACGAGTGCAAGTTTTATAGAAAAAATAACATGAAAAATACCTATATAATTGACGGAATCCGAACCCCAATCGGCAATTTTGGCGGAAGTCTATCTTCTATCAGAACCGACGATTTAGGGGCTTTGGTAATTAAGGAGTTAGCCCAAAGAAACGCCAATATTCCCTTAGATGCTTATGACGAAGTAATTTTTGGCTGTGCGAATCAAGCGGGAGAGGATAATCGTAATGTCGCCAGAATGTCGCTTTTATTGGCTGGATTGCCCTATTCTGTCCCTGGGGAAACGGTAAATCGCCTTTGTGCTTCGGGAATGTCGGCAATTATTCACGCCCATCGAGCGATTCAAGCAGGCGATGGTGATATTTTTATTTCGGGAGGTGTTGAAAACATGACTCGTGGCCCTTGGGTAATGTCAAAGTCTTCAAAACCCTTTGGCAATGATGTGGAAATTTTCGACAGCAGTTTTGGTTGGCGGTTTATTAATCCACAACTTAAAGCACTTTATGGCGTAGATGCAATGGGCGTAACGGCTGAAAATTTGGCAGAAATGTACCAAATCAGCCGAGAAGACCAAGATGCTTTTGCCCTTTGGTCGCAACAAAAAGCGACTGCTGCACAAATTCGAGGCAGATTATCAGAAGAAATTTTACCCGTTTCTATCCCACAGAAAAAAGGTGAGTCTATTATTTTTGATAAAGATGAATTTGTAAAACCTATCACTTCATTGGAAGGTTTAGGAAAATTAAGAGCCGCTTTCAAAAAGGAAAATGGAACGGTAACGGCCGGAAATGCCTCGGGCTTAAATGATGGTGCAGCCGCCGTTTTGATTGCTTCTGAAAATGGTGTTAAACAGTTTAATCTAAAACCCTTGGCAAGAATTGTAGCCTCGGCTGTGACAGGCGTAGAACCTCGAATTATGGGCATTGGCCCTGTTTCTGCCACCCAAAAAGTCTTAGAAAAAGCAGGATTAATACTTGAAGATATTGATATTATTGAACTCAATGAAGCCTTTGCCGCCCAAAGTTTAGCGTGTACTCGTGCTTTGGGTTTAGCCGATAACGACCCAAGAATTAACCCCAACGGCGGGGCAATTGCCTTGGGGCATCCACTCGGAATGTCGGGAATGAGAATAACGTATTCAGCGGCCTTAGAACTTCAAAAACAAAATAAGCGATATGCGCTTGCCACCATGTGTATTGGCGTGGGAATGGGCTATGCGGTTATTATTGAAAAAATGTAAAAGAATTATGAATTATGAGTGATGGATTATAAATGAAAACGTATTCATCACTCATAACTCATCACTCATAACTAAAATGAATTTGTATCAGAATTTCTTCTATTCACCACAAGTTGATGCCTTGTTTACGAACGAAGCAACGATTGGCTATATGCTACAATTTGAATCAGCTTTAGCACAGGCTCAAGCAAAGCATGGCATGATTCCACAGGCTTGTGCAGATATAATTTCCGAAAATTGTGAAATAGAAAATATTGATATTCAGCTACTTATCTCACAAGTTGGACTGGGCGGAAACGCTTGTATTCCATTAGTGAAGCAATTGACCAATGCCGTAAAAAAGCAAAATGTAGAAGCGGCTGGTTACGTTCATTTTGGCGCAACAAGCCAAGATGTGATTGATACCGCCACGATGTTACAAGCAAAAAAGGCAGTCATTATCATCGGAAATGATTTAGAAAAGGTCATTCAACAGCTACAAATTTTAGCCGAAAACCACCAACAAACTCCCATGATTGGCAGGTCGTTTATGCAACAAGCAAGACCCGTAACTTTTGGATTTAAAGTGGATACTTGGTTAGACGGATTAAGCCGTACAAAAGAAAGAATCGAAAGAATTTTACAGGATAATTTTGTCGTACAATTAGGCGGTGCGGTAGGGAATAAATCGGCTTTTGGAGCGAATGGGGAAGTAATTTCCGAAACTTTAGCAACAATTCTAACGCTTAAAAATTCACCGATTTCATGGCATACTCAAAGAGATAGAATCGTTGAAATTGCCACGGTATTGGGTATTTTAACGGGGACAATTTCCAAAATAGCCAAAGATGTTTCTTTGATGATGCAAACCGAAATAGCCGAAGTTTTTGAGCCTTCGGGCGATGGTAAGGGCGGTTCATCAACAATGCCACACAAACGGAATCCAGTTTCGAGTATCGCCATTCTTGCCAATGCCCAAAGAATTCCTAATTTAGTATCAACGATGCTTTCCTCCATGACCCAAGACCACGAGCGAGCCACTGGGCAATGGCATGCCGAATGGGAAACTTTCAATCAAATTATTCAATTAACGGGCGGAACGTTAAATCAAGCAATAAATTTAACCAATGGTCTGGAAATCAATGCGTTAAACATGCTAAAAAACTTAGAAGCAACCAATGGATTGATTTATGCGGAGTCAGTTTCACTCGCCTTATCACAATTTATTGGGAAAAACGAAGCGCATCTTTTTGTTGAAAAAAGTTGTCAAGAAGCAGTAAAACAAGGGATTCATTTGAAAGAGTATTTGAAGAGTCAACCAATTATTGAGCAATATTTACCTGATGCGGTGCTTGAAAGCTTATTTAATAATTGGTTTTAAAACAGTTTAAATATTTGGAACAATAGGTTGTATCCTTTTTTATTCGGAAATACTACCTATCAAGCTGTTTTTACTTTATAAGTTTTAGGATTTACCAAGTAATGACTTTTGAACATATAACTAAAAGTTTTTCTATTTTTAAACGCTAATTGATCACTCACTTCAGATACGCTAAGTTGTTGCGTTTCCAATAGCCAACAAGCATATTTCATGTGAACAGCACAATGATATTCCACGATTGATTTTTCAAACAGTTGTCGAAACAAGTTAGAAATTGTTTGAGGGGAATAGTTAAAGAGTTGGGCTATTTGGGTCAGATTTGGTTTTAATTCTACGGGCAATTGAGAAATATACCGTTCGATGGTTAACATATTTTGAAAATCCCTTAGAGAACATTTTCCATTTGAAAGCTCAATATTTAACGATAAATAATTGACCAAAGTATCGATAATATCCTCTCTTATCTGTTTGTAATCATTATATTTTTTTTTCAAAGTCAGCGAATTTGCAAATGGAAGTGCTTCTTTTGAAAAGAAAAAAAGTGGTACATTTGAGTTTCCAAAAATCGTAAGTTTATCCGATACTGATACAGTTGTTCTTATTAATTGTTCTAAAAACTGTATTTTAGGAATAACAAGTAATTGGAAATTTACCTCCGTATTTGGAGGAATCATCACTTCTAATCCAACGTTTGATGCCCACAGCAACGACCCCAATCCTACGCTGGACTGACCGTTGAGTAGTATCTCATTTATTGGTAGGTCAATATTTACTCTTAAATTTAGACAATTAGTAGATTTAAAATCGAGAAGATAAAAATGCGTTGATAATATATCTGCGGGATAAGTCAAGATTACCCCCGATTTTGTATTCAGTTCCCCATCCCATAAACCAACTTGTTGGGAATAAAATCCCGAATAAATTCCATCGATTTCTCCTTTAAAACCTTCAGTGACCGAACCTGGAATTTGAAGCTTTTTATTAGAAAGACTTTTTTTTTGTAAATCTGAAGATTGAATGGTAATTTTTTTGAATACATCGTCTGGCGGTTGTGTATTTTTCATAATTTATAACCTGGTTTTGATGTGTTAGAATAATGGTTAATATTTTCTAACAATTAATTTTTAGACTTCAACTTCACAATTGAAAATGGAACACAAATTGTCTTACAAATTACATCCGTAAATACAATATTTGAGGGAATTTTCCCTCCATTAATACTTCCACCAATAAAAGCTCGATTGGAATAGTTCCCTACCTCGGTAGCAACTACGGCAAAAGTGATATCTTGAAAGCTATTGGGATTTATCACCTTATTACTTTGGCAAGTTACCAAAGTCCTATTCAAATTATTTACGGTAATTGTACTTGGTTGACAAGTCCAACCAGCCGATGTCGTATTTCCAACCGATTGAAAAATAAGACCTTTTGATAACGTATCAGAAACCGATGTTAGCCCCGTAGTACTTGCGGTTCCCGTATTACCGATACTCAACGTATAATTATATTCTACGCCTACATTAGCAATAATTGGGGCTGTTTTATTAAGTACTAAATTGACTGGATTCGTGCAAGAATTTATCGTAACAGTTACAGGTTGCGAAGCTGGGCTGTAGCAGATAGCATAAACATACAGGTAATAAGTACCTGCCATAACTTGTGTAGGAGAACTTACTAAAGTTGAAACAGCGGGATTACTTGAAACAGTGTGCCATTCAAAAATTTGTCCTGCCACAGCAACGGGTTGTAGCGTCGTTAAATCAACCGTGGTGAGGGGACAAATATTTGTTTTTATACTGGCTAATAGAACAGGCGTGAGTGGACAATTCTGATTGATTTTCAACTTCGGTTGCAGATTATTATTAGCCGGCGAATCCAAAAAACTATTAAAACTACTTACAGTTTGAACATTAATATTCGTCGTTTCAAAGTCCGGTGAAACGGCGTTTCCATTTACCGTAAATAAAATATTTCCTCCCACAAATGCTCCGATGACCACTTTATTAGTCCCTCGCCAGACATCCGCTGAACCGATAGTTCCAATATGTTTCCAATCAAATAATACAGCTCCCGAACCGGTGGGAGCTGTACTTGCATTAGTGGTGTAATAGCTAAAGGCGGTACTAATGGTCAATTCAATCGAGTTTATAGGAATCATTGTTGAGCCAGTATTAGAAAAACTAACCGTTAATATAGCGGTCTGCCCTTTGGTAATTTGACTGGATGAAAACGATGCTCCCGTCACAGCAGGGTCGGCAAACTGTGCAAAAACAATATTGAGCCCAATCATAGAGACAAAGATGGTTAAGATTAATATTTTCATATTGTTTTGTTATTGATACTATTGTTTTGAGAACGCTAATTTGTCAGATATTTAAGAAAAAAAGTTTTTAGCGGTTGTGTAAAAAGTAAAAAGTTTAAAGTATTTCACGCCAAATAAAACTTTTAACCCAGCGATGTTCGCCCATAAACTTCCGACTTTTTACACAACCCCAACCAATCAAATTATAGTTTTCGAGTACTATTATTCCTGTAAAAAATATTATTTTTGAATTGATTGTGCTATTGAAGCTAAATTATTGAATGGATTAGTTTCTCCACCTCCATTCGGTGTAATGTTTGCGGTAAGATTTGCTTCTGCTCCAGCAGTTTTTGCCGTTACCTTAATCGCAATGCTACTTTTACCGTTGGCAGGAATTTTTCCCCAAAAAGTAAATAATGAACCAGAGGTCTTAGCAGTCATTGTCCAATCGGAATTATTTACAGCTAAATCAGCACCATCTTTTCCCAATCCAGTAGCAATGGTCGAGTTTTGAACAAAGGAGTAATCAAATCCAGTAGAATTTGGGATGAAAAATTCAATGGATTTTCCATTGGTAGATACATTCCCCACTTCGTTAATGTTTATAACCACCGTTTTAGTTGCACCTACGGCAAAAGTAGTGCTTACAAATGTAAAATTCGGGAATAAGTCAGCGCCAACTTCGATCGCAGTTATGATGATTTGGGAGGTATTGTTCGTTGTATTTACTTCACCTCCCCCACTCACTACCGCTGGCAGAATTATTAATGGATTACCAACCTGAGTCGCCGATGAAGTAAATGGTACACTAAAGATTGTACTCGATCCAGGTGCAATCGTAGTTGTAGAAGTACACGTTGTAACGATCCCACTCGTTGAACAAGTCCATCCGTTATTATCTGTTGGAAATGTACCAAATGTAGTTCCAAGCGGTATGTTTATAACCACCTTAATTGGCCCAACCGAAGTGGCCGTACCGATATTGCTTACCGTTACAGGTATTGAACTGATTTGAGCCGCAATTGGGAAAGGGGTTGGTAGTCCTACATTAATGGTAATGTCTGGAATCGTACATACGGTAATGGTAACGGTTGCTGGTGATGATGCCGGGCTGTAACAAATGCCTTTAGCGTACAAATAATAAGTGCCAGATAGTGCTTGCGAGGGCGAACTCACGAGTGTTGATGCAATTGGATTGCTTGCTACGGTATGCCATTCAAAAGTTTGTCCCAATACTGCTAAAGGCTGCAAAGTCGTCAAATCAGCGGTCGTAAGTGGACATATATTGGCTTTTGTAGTTGCCAGTAACATGGGTGCTATTGGACAACTCTGATTAATTTTCAATTCAGGCTGAAGATTATTATTAACTTGCGAATCATTGAATTTGGTCAAATTATCCACTGGCTGAACATTAATATTGGTGTTCTCATAACCACTCGAAACGGTATTACCAGTAACTGTCAATAGAATATCTCCACCGTCAAAAGCAGCAACCGCCACTTTATTACTACCTCTCCAAATATTTGAGATACCTGAAACCCCAAGGTAAGTCCAGTTAAAAAATTCGGCTCCTTTTCCCGTTGGAGCGGTAGTTCCATTGGTTGTGTAATAATTGGAAGCCGTACTGATGGTTATTTCAATTGAATTTATTGGGATTTCCGTTGAGCCAGTATTGGCAAAACTTACCGTCAACACAGATGTTTGTCCAACGTTGATTTGATTTGGAATAAAATTGGCACCCGTTACAGCAGGGTCGGCCGATTGTCCAAATACGAGATTTAGCCCTACGAAAAAAGCTAAAATTGTTGTTAAAAATTTATTCATTATATGATTTTTATATTGGCTATAACTTTAATCGATTGAGATATCATTTTTGTACAGATTGAGCTAACGTGGCAGAATTGTTAAATTTGTTGGTCTCCCCACCTCCATTCGGGGTAATGGTTGCTATGATGTTTGCTACCGTGCCTGCAGTATCTGCGGTCACCGTAATAGCAATTCGACTATTACCATTAGAAGGAATGATTGTGTTAGAACTGAGTAATAAACCAGTGTCCTGAGCGGTCGATGTCCAATTTGGATTATTCACAGTTTCATTATTTAATACGGTAACACTCGTTAGAATTTTATCAAAAACGTATTTAAAACCCGTAGAATAAGGAATAAATACTTCAACAGCTGTTCCATTGGTAGAAATACTACCAATTTCCTTAATATTTATGACCACCACCCTACTTGCTGCTACCGTGAAAACAGTGTTTAAAAATGTAAAATTGACGGTCAAATCAGCTGATTTTACCATCTCGCTAATAATGGTATTGGAGATATTATTCGTTGTATTTACTTCACCTCCCCCACTTACTACCGCTGGTAGAATTATTAAGGAAATCCCTACTTGAATTGGCAATGGAATGAATGGAACATTAAAAATTACGTTTGTGCCGTTGACGATTGGGGTTGATGAAGTACAAGTTGCAGTAGTTGTACCACTCGCTGAACAAGACCAGCCATTATTGGTAGTAGTTTCTGGAAATAGGCCAAATTTAGTTCCTGTGGGTATTTGTACCACCACCGTAACCAGCCCTACTGTTGGACTTGTGCCTATATTCGTGACCGTTACAGGAATAAAACTGGTTTGGCTCACGATCGGAACAGGTACTGGTTGACCAATACTAATGGTTAAATCGGGACTTCCAACCGCTACAATAGCGGTTACCACAATAATAGACGTTACCGAACTGCAGTTTGTAGGATTAGTAACTTCACATATTTTATAGGTAAGACTATAATTTCCTGCGGGTGTACCTGGGGCAACAGTAACAGTACCATTTGCATTTAAGGTCAGTCCTGATGGAACTGTGACTCCTGTTAAGGTAACATTTCCTTTTGCTGTTCCAATAACGACTGCTATTCCATTTAATTTATCATTTGAGGTTAAATTACTGGTATTTCCTCCTGTGATTCCGTTCACTCCTGCAGTAGTCTCTGTCACTGCTTCTATAACCGGTGTCCCCAAAGATGTAGAAGTAACGCATTCTGGACTATTATAAATAATACCTGCGTAAGTTGTGGCTGCACCAGCAGTAGAAAGAAGCCTACCCGACAGAAACAACCCAGCGCCTGAGGTACAAGCACCACCGTGGGAAAGAAATGTTCCTTTTAAATCAGCGGCAGCTCCTATGCTAACGGCACCAGTGGCGACTCCAGCTCCGCCAATCCAAAAAATATTACAACGTTGAGCTCCGTTCGCTAAAATTATTTTTGCTTGAGCCGCTATACCAAGTGCCCCCGCAAATTTAAAAACAAATATGGCATCTTTATTACCTTTAGCGTCTAAGGTGAGAGTTCCTCCTAAAGAACCTGCCCCATTTACAAAATAAACGCCAGTATTAATTATTTCTCCGATGCCAAATGCAGCAGCATGGTCAGTAACCGTATTTGGTAGAGCCATCAGTGCTGTATATGCTTTATCAATATCTATTTTTGCTTGTGCGGTAGCAGCATCAGCAGTTGCAAAAGAGCCTACAATAATAGATGACTCATAACCAGACGAAGCGCCACCATCTGTTCCAATTTTTCCATTAATTCCGCTGGTACCGGTATTTGTTACAGCACCGAAGCTGGTAAAAAGGGCATAGTTTGAAAGAACGCCCAAAACATTAACAGACGTGGCAGGCGTACAGTCCGCTTCACAAAATATTGGAATGGTACAAGTGCCAAGCGGTAAACTAACAACCGCTCCAACTCCCGTCGTTATCGCTCCTTCCATGCTAAGCATTCTTCCTTCAAGAATAGCACCTGCCCCAATCCCTACAGCACCTATTTTTGCGAATAAAGTTCCTTTTAAATTAGCAGCAGCCGCAATTGAAATAGCTCCATCAGCCATGAAAAAAACATTACAGGATTGTGTTCCTCCAGTTAAGGTTATCGTTGCCCCCGCTCCTGCGGTCAAGGCTCCGCCCCATTTTATGATGAAGAAGGCATCCTTATTACCCCCTCCATCGAGGGTAAGGGCTCCTCCTATGGAGCCAGCAGCAGGTATGGAATAGACGCCAGGGGTTAATATTTCGCCACCTCCAAAAGCAGGAGCATGAGTGGCAGGATAGTCCACAAACTTGCTGTTAAGATGAATATAAAATCTAAATAAATCGAATCTGGCCTGCGCAGTTGTCGCATTGGCATTGTAGGTATTGCCCTTAAAAGCAGGTGGCGCATCAAATCCGCTAATTATTCCAATATTTGTACCTACATCGCCGGTAAGGAATGTTCCAGCTCCACCGGCAACTCCTCCTGCTCCTGTATAAGCTCCAAATGAAGTAAGTATTCCTAAATTGGCTACGCCATTAGGAGTCTGACTAAAGACTACATTTGATAAAAATAATAGTGCAATAGTTATTGCAGAAAATAGTATTTTTTTCATGATAATTAGTTTAATTTTTAAACATTTCCTTACGAGAATTTATGGCAACAGAAAGTTGTAAGTACTAAAAGAATCGAATGTTCACTATGAATTTGGTGTACAAAATGAAGCTAATAAGAAACATATACCCACCTGGCCAAATATAAATATTGGCAAAATTGGGTCCTCGAACGTAGCTTTGCGAATAACATCCGCTTAACAGTGTGATAAATACAAAGTAGAAATTAATTTTGATCTGATAAAAAGTGGTCGTTTTCAATTCATTGTTGATTTAGCAAATGTTAAAGACTTCGCTCGAAAGATTAATCTATATGATAAAAATCACATTCATAACTGGCAATACTGTGATGCTTACATACTGGTTGCAATTTCAATTCCCTAACTAATGCGAATTCGTCATATTACTTACCTTTTTAGTCTAAATCATAAATATTATCATTAACAAACTTTGAATTTTTACCAAAAAAAAACGCCTAATAATAGGCGTTTTTTTTTGCAAAGCATTAATAATCAATTAGTTAGTAATTATTGTTTGTCTATTACCACCGTAAAACAACTCCCAACACCAATTTGGCTGGTAACATTTAATGTACTATTGTTTTTTCTGGCAAAGTGGCTAATGAGAATAATGCCTAAACCTAATCCACTGTCGCCAACCTCTGGTGTTATTTTTCTGCTAAAAACCTTTTCGATAAAATCTAATTTTTCCGCTTCAATACCATCGCCTGTATCGGATACAATAATTTTAATTTGTTGAGTTTCCAAATTTTCTTTAACATCAATGTTAATACGTCCTCCTATTGGTGTATTAGTATTAGCATTGGCAATTAAATTTCGAATAATAATATCTAAACATTTTGGGCTGGTTTTTACGATTAAATTATCAGGAATATTCAAAAAAATGGTTATATTTTTGGTCTTCATAGCGGCTAAATAACGAGCCACTAATTCATTTAGGAAAAGAGAGATGTCGAAACTTTTAGCGGTAATATCTATACCGTAACTTTTAGCAGTCCCCCAATCCAGCATATTATCCAATAGTAATGAGGTGCTATAACCCAAATAATCAATCTGATTGGCAACTTGCTCCATGGCAGCCGTATTTTTAGTTCTGATGAGATAACCCAAAACACCGCCCATATTAGTTAGTGAATTAATGGAGCCTCTCAAATCGTGGGTTAAAATGGTGTAAAATTTATCTCTAAAACTCGTTATTTGCTTTTCTCGGTAATAATATTTTCTTAGAAATATTAAGGAAATAATCATGAAAATTAATAATACCGAAATAATTCTTAAATAGTTATTTAGCCGTTGATTAGTATCTTCAATAATTTGTGATTTAGCCAAAGCTATTTGCTTTTCAGAATTTTGTTTTATTTGTATAATGACTTTTGCGGCTTTCTCGAATTCATTTTTGAATAAAAGTGCTTCCATTTTCTTCTGCTCGATTTGTAATTTATTTTGTAGCGAAATTTGGATCAATTGAGAGAGTTTCTTTTCAGTAGCAAGGTCTTTCTGTTCCAATTCGCTCCATTCAAAATTATAAAGCGTTTGAATCTGATGAATTGTTTTTTTAGAATTATCCAATTCCAATTTTTGATAATAAATGATACTATCCGCCAATGCATTGCTGTTGATGGGACGACCTAATTTAATGTCGATATCTCGCTCATTCCGAAAAATGTTTATTAAAGTGCTGTAAGTGGTTTCCCCTGTTGACTGCATATAGGCAATTTTGGGGGTTTTATGAAAATACTGAATCGCTAAATGACTAAATTTTAAGGCCTGCTCGTATTGGAGTAATCCATTATAATTTTTGGCATAGTTTAGATAAATTCGGGATAATAAATGAAAATTGTTAGGCTTCACTTTGCTATTTAATTCTTTATTTATTTCAAGAGCTTTATTATAATTTTTTACGTCAATATAAAAACTCGTTTCGATGAATTTAACGAATGTAAAAGTGTAGTCGAGACTGGGCGTGGTGTTATATAATTTCATCAACTGACCCATCATTGACAATTTTCCGATTGGCGTGGGTTCATATTTCAAATTAACCATCAAAAAAAGTATTTTGGAATGTGGATCAGTGGTGGTATTAACCAGCGTTTTAGCCTTCAGAATATAATATTTCGCTAAATTCTCAGTTTCTGAACCATTGTGATAGATATACATTAAACACAAATAACTCAGAATACTTATTTGGGCGGATGTATCATTCAGGTCTTCCGCAATGTGCAGTGCTTCGGTAAGTAATTTTACGGCTCTATCATTTTGGGATTCATTATCTAATAATTCTGCTTTGTGCATTTTGAAGTAAAGAATTCCATTTTTATTCTTTAATTTTTGTGCAACTTTTTCAATTTCGGTTAAATATTTATATCGGTTAATACTCAATTCCCAAGAATAACTTCTTTCAATTTTAATGAGGTTTTTAAGCCTATTTTCATCAATCCTTGGATTTAACACAAGCCATCGCTCTAAACTATCCGAATTGTTTTCTGGATATGTATCTTTAAAACTGTATTTTTGAGCAAACACATTAAATGACAAAATAAGGAAAAGTGCTAAAAAAATAGCTCCTAAAGACCACTTTTTACGACAGTAAATGTTAATGATCATTTTGTGCTTAGTAAGTAAGGTGGTTGTTAGTGGATGTATATGTTTTTTCATGGCATAACAATTTCAGTTCATTCCTGAAAATAAAATAACCACGAATATTTAACTAATTAATATTCGGTAGAGTTTACACGCAAAATTTAACAGGAAAACTCAAATGGCAAATTTTCAAAATATTGTACAATGACTTTTCCGAACGTTTTTTATTATACGTTATTTTTTAAAAAAGGTTTGATTGAGAAAGAGAGGTAGTACAATTTTATAATGTTTCTACAAAAATTTATTGACCATTTAAAATGTTTTTTTTGTAAAAATTATAATAATTTATGTGGGGAGTATGCAAGAGATAAAAAAGAATGACTGAATAAAAGTGGGTAATGATAGAGATAAATGATAGTATTTTTACAAATATAGCACAAAACTATAGCATAATATTGATTTTGGCTAAATGAAATAGTTAGCTCAAAAAAATAAAACCACAGTTTGTTCACAACTTATTTTCATAAGTAAATGACCAATCTGTGGCAACAAATCAAAGTAGTTAGGTTATTCCGTATAATCTCCGCACGTTATTTTGCAAAAAAAATGTTTCTAAAACTAATACTTTGTAGATATGGATGTGTTAGTGTTTATTCTTTTCAAATGTTATTTAAAACTGCTTTCTCTCCAAATAATTCTAAGGCTTTCCGATTGTAAGCCAATGCAGCATCTAACTCACTATCAAACGTTCCCAAAATGATGCTTTTGTTGTTGTAGCCAATACGGGCTATATAACTAACTGTAACACCTCTAAAGTTCTCTTTCGCATTTTTGCATTGCTTATTTTTGTGGTAATAACTATGCGAAGCCTGACCAAAAGTGACAAATTCTAAATTACTTTTCTGGCAATTTAATGAATCCCCATCTTTAAAAAATAATCGTTTTCCAGTGGGTGGTATTCCAACAATTAGGTGTTGTAAAAATAACGAAGTCGTCTTTTTTTCTCCTTCTTCAGATTTTATAAACGTTCTTGCATAATGTCTTATTTTGCGGGATAAACTGGCAGTCCAAATGTAATTTTTTACTAAATCATAGTCCTCTTCGTCTATAAAAGCATATTTATCGTGTGTTAAAGCGATTTTTTTCATATTTCATATTTTAGGAATGCCTAAATTTTATTGAATCTCGTCTTCAAGTAGGAGTTCGGCCTTAACCAACCGAACACCCTATTTGAATTCCTATAAAAGTTTATCTTTCCAAAATGAATTTGAAAAAATGGGAAACCCCTGGCGGAACTTTTACAGTATGAAATAAATGCAGCCCAAATGACTAATCTTACACTAATTGTTATAAAACCTACTCACCGCCGTAAGTTTGTTTACAGCTAATTATTAAAGATTAAATCACTTGGAGAACATTGAAATTTATGTTTAAACAATCTGGTGAAACCAGAAGGATGATTAAAACCAACTTTATAAGATACCTGCGATACTGAATAACCTCCCGTTCGGAGTAAATCCCGAGCCATAATAAGTCTTTTCCCTAAAATATGTTGGTGGGGACTTTCACCATACTCATTATTGAATAATACTTTAAATTTACTGACACTCATATCCGCCATACTCGCCATTTCTTGTACAGAAGGTGATGTTTTATATAATTCAGAAATGACCTTTTGTAGAATTTCTTTTATTTTTTTAGTTTCCAGCGATTGTGTTTTCATTCCTTTATTGTCATTTTGTTCAACCTTCAAGTAGCCCAAAAAATCGCAAATAAATTGTAAACAGTAAGATTGTAAGAATAAAGCTTTAAAGGTCGATTGGTAATAATCTTTGTGAAATTCCAAATATTTATATGAAAATAGACTGAGTGTTGAGGTAAACTCAACTTTAATTTTTTCCAAAACATCTTCAATCTTATTGTCATTTAAATGAAATATCGTCGGGATGTAATCGCCTAAACAAGCACAACTAATACCAATACATATATAAGGAGCCGTATTTTTGTAAATATCTATAAATACGTAGTCATCAATAAGATAATCCAATATTTCATTACTAAGCAATTGCAACTCATCTGATTTATCAGAAATTATACAGAAAAAAGAAAATTTACTCCCAAAATCATAAATATTCGAATCACCAAGATTTATTGAATTGAGATTATCGAAAATTTTACCTGCCCTTCCATTCACAATTTGACACCTACTGATTACAGGCATTTTCTTATCATCGACCATTTTTCTCTGCGGTTTATCTTTACCATCCGTTATAAAGTTGATGATAAATATAAGGAGTGTACCAGTGCTAAATCAATTCAGTACATTACTGGTAGTGATTGGGGGATAAGTGTACTATTTACGGTCAAATTAAAACAATAATATCAAATATATGCTGACAATTACGGAGCAATTAAGATACATAAAAATTTGTTTAAGGATAATTTTCATCTTTTTTCTCGTTTTTTATAGAATGTTATAAAAAGAAAAGGTATGAATTATGTAATTTTTTAAAAAAATTATATAATATTTTCAGTTATCAAAAGCTTATATTTGCCCACTTGCGATTATTTTTAAATTAAAGGACATTAATGACAGCGTATGAAAAATATCAATATAGTATTATTAGAAGACGATCCGATTGATCGAATTAAAATAGAAATTATGATTGCGGAGTTTACTTCAAACCAATACATTTTTCAATTAGTCAAAATATTTGAATCGCTCGAATTGTTACTTGAATTTCTCGAAACACAAACTGTCGATGTTATTATTTCGGATGTTTTTACGAAAAAGCGTGCTACAGGCATCGAATTGTTAAAAAAAATAAAAAACAATGTTAGCCATACCACCCCGATTATTCTAATTACACAATCACAAGATTTGGGTGTTTACCAGGAATCTCAAGAATATGCTCATCTTCAATATTTGATAAAGCCTTTTCATAAGTTTACGCTTCAATCTACCGTTGAAAACGCAATATCTATGAATCGTGAAGAGCAAGAAGATGCTAATTTTAATAAAAAATTTATATTTTTAAAAGGCAATTCTGATAGTACAGACAAGGTTAAACTGGATGAGATTCTTTTTTTGGAAACCGATGGCAACTATTGCTATATCCATATTAAAAATAAAAAATACATCATAAAAAAATCACTCAATAAAATTTTACAAGATGACCTTGATGATAATTTTATCAGGATCCACCATCGTTATGCGGTGAATAAACAACACATTCAAATGGTGAAACTTCACTCCTTAGAAATTTCAGGAAAAATTGATTTTCCAATTGGAAAAAGTTTTAAGAAACTGGTAAACACTTTATTGTAATCTTGCGAGATTTTCTGATGTTTGGACAGGAGACCCAAGGAGGGTTAATTTTCTTTTCTATTTTACTTTTGAATAAAAATTAAAAATCTAAGAAAAAGCCTTTTGCACGTAACTACTGAGTCCATATATTTTGATTCATTTATTACAAATAACATAAAATGGTTAATGTATAAACGGGTGGAGCTTTGCTTCACTCGTTTGTTTTATTCGGAAACAATGGGACGTCTCTTTACTGAAATAGGAATTACGCAAATATTTTCCAGAAACAAAATATAAAAAATGCCCAAAATTTTAAAATTTTGGGCATTTTTGTTTAACGTTAAAGAATATAATTCTCAAAATAACTAAACGTTATCTACCCCCAATTTTTCCTTAAAAACCTCAACCAGTTGCCGTGCATAACGTTTTCAATATCAGTTGGGGTATAACCTCTTTTTTCAAGAATGGTAGGAATGGTTTGTAAATCGGCAATGGTATCTAAATCATAAGGACTTTGTTCACGGCCAAAAGCACCGTCCAAATCTGAGCCAATACCTACGTGAAGAGCGTTGCCCGCTAATTGACAAATATGGTCGAGGTGGTCAACCATAACCGCCAAATTACAATTCATTTCTTCGGGCGTTGATTTGCCTCTTTTCCAATTGGGTACCATCATCCAAGCATCCAACGCTCCGCCAATTACCGCATCTCTACTGATTAATTCCTCGATTTGTTCATCACTAAATTGACGGTTATGATTTACCAAACTTCTGCACAAATTGTGGCTCGCCCAAACCGCTCCATTAAAATGATTCATGGCTTCCCAAAAACTATCATCACATAAGTGCGTGGCATCCAAAATAATGTTGAGTCGTTCCATTTCTTTCAATAAATCTTGCCCAGCTTTCCCCATAAAACCCGTCGCATCGGTTCCCTGAGCGTATCGTCCTGGCCCGTAATGTGCAGGACCAATGGCACGCAAACCATATTGATAGGCTTTTTCTACATGATTTATCGTCACAAGCGAATCTGCACCCTCCAAACTTAAAATATATCCAATTGGTTTATGTTCATTGGGCGTTCCGTCGTTCCAAAGTTGTAAATGTTTTTCCAACGATTCAAGGTTATTAATTTGAACCATCTCTCCACATTCTTCCATGCTTTTATACCAAGCAACTTGCCCTTGTGTTTGAGCCCACGCCTGTTCGGGTGATGCCCAACCCGGTAAAGTGTTGTCGGGTTTTACAAAACGAGCAATTTGTGTGGCAACGACCAAGCCAATATTTCCTGCTCGCAAGGCTGGAAAAGTAACCGTTCCTTTGGCACGGTCGGGTTTATCGAGCAAGCCTTTTTCTCGCTCCCGAATTTCCGAAACCGATAATCTTAAATCACGATTCCATTCCATCGCATTCATGCTAAGGTCAAGATGTGCGTCTATTGTAAACATAATTGATAAAGTAATTTTTAATCTTTGTGAAGTTCAAACAAAGCCTCAATTTCTACAGGAATATTATCGGGAAGCGTGCCCATGCCTACTGCACTTCTTACGCCAATGCCATTTTCAGTGCCCCAAACTTGGGCGAAAAGTTCGCTACAACCATTAATCACGTAGGGATGGCGTTCAAAGTCGGAAACACAGTTGACCATACCCAAAATTTTGATTACTCGCTTCACTCTATCTAAACTTCCTAAATGCGTTTTGATGGTTGAAAGCATGGTTAAACCTACTTGACGAGCTGCTAATTTGCCTGCTTCAATGTCTAAATCTTTGCCAATTCGGCCAATAATCAAACTTTTATCGTCATTTACTGGCCCATGACCTGATAAATACAGATATTTTCCGTCAATCAAATAAGGTTTGTAAACCCCCAAAGGAAGCGGTGCAGGTGGTAAAGAAAGTCCCAGTATTTCAAAAGAAGTTTCGGGTGAGAGGAGTTCAAAGGTATTCATATTTGTATCGTTTTTGTTGCAAATGATTTATCGATGAAAGTGATTTTTATTTGCCATCCACCTTATTTGCAAGGTGAAAAAAAGCGGTATAATTGCTGTCCCTATTAATCCTGACCTTGATTAGTAATGATAATTTTACAATTCGTGAGTAATTAGTTTGTGTTCAGCTTCTTTTCTCGCTTTTTGAAAGGATACTTATGTTGAAAAAATATAATTCTTATGTTAATGGGTTATATCAAATTCAACGAAGAAGAAATACAGCACCTCGTATCAATGGAGTTAGCCACGAATCGTCAACCTTTACGAAATAGGGATGTTTCAAGATATTGCTGAAATAGTTTACAGCGATAATAACGAGTATTATCCTCGTATAAATACAATACTTTTATCTGTGGAAAGCGTTTTTCAATCATTTGTAACTTTTATTTTATTACTATAGCAAACGAGACGGATTAAAATTTTCTAAACACTACTTTGATTTTCGATAGTCTTGGCTTTCATTTTCCAATTGTCCCGAGCGTTGACCGTAATAGTTCGATTAATTTCAAAACATTTGAAATTAATCGAACTATTTTATATGAATTTAGCATACGAACAATCTCCTCGAGGGCGCCCAGTCTTTAAAATTGGCAATGTATTGCTGGCATTCTTCATACGCTTTGAGTACTTCCATTTTTTGCTTTTTTATTCAAATAAGCGTAACGATTATTAGCCTCATCTAAAAATACCGTTGGAAATTTCAAAATATGTTCTATATTGTACACGTAAATATTCTCCATAATACTCATTAGTTTGTTGGTCAAATTCTATTCGGTGGATTTTGTTTGATTTGTCGATTAAAATCTCTTAATTGATTGTATTCCCAACTTATATTAAGGAAGTGTCTTAAAAATGATTAGTGAAAAGCGCTAATTTCAATTAAGCCATTTCGTTCAAAATTTTCATGGCTGGAATCTTAGTAATCTCATTAATCATTCGAGAATTTTCATCAACCTTAAATAGCAGTAGCACTGCAACATCATAAATATGCGAATTAAACACATTTTTACTACCTTTTGTATCCTCATTTTATGGGGTTCGTCTTTCATTTTAAATGCACAAATCAAAGGTACTGAAGCAAACCCTTATGTATTAGAACCTTCTGCTACGACCGTAGCTTGGGGGTATTATTGGTCGGAAGCACCGGCAGTTTTACGAATTAAATCGGGTGATTTCGTGACCATTCATACGCTAATCACTTCAAATCCTGAAAGATTATTAGCTGCGGGAGTCCCTCAAAATAAAATTGAAAAAGAACTATATGATGTACAAACCGTAAAAGAAAGGGGCCCTGGTGGTCACGTACTTACGGGTCCTATCTATGTTGAAGGCGCTGAAGCGGGGGATATTCTTGAAGTTCGTTTCAAAACCATTGATTTAGCAATTCCGTATGGTTATAATGCTATTGGGCAAAATGGTTTTTTATCAGACGAAATATTTGAGCGAAAAACAAAAATCATAGAATTAAACAAAGAGAAAATGCTCGGCTATTTTAACGATAGTATTGCCATTCCTTTGCGCCCATTTTTTGGAAGTGCTGGTGTAGCACCACCCAAAGAAGCAGGCAAATGGAACAGTGCTCCCCCTTGGATAAATGCTGGTAATCTGGATAATAAAGAGTTGGTTACTGGCAGTGCTTTATTTATACCAGTACATGTGAAAGGAGCTTTATTTGAAGTTGGTGATGGACATGCTGCCCAAGGCAATGGTGAAGTAGACATCACCGCTATTGAAACATCTCTGATTGGTAAAATGCAGTTTATTCTACATAAAGGAAAAAGCCTGCGTTGGCCAAGAGCGGAAACCCAAACGCATATCATTACGATGGGTTGCGATAGAGATTTGAATGCCGCAACACATATTGCTGTTAGAGAAATGATACAATACTTAATGGAAGAAAAACATTTAAGCAAATCTGAGGCATATATGCTATGTAGTGTTGCAGTAGATGTCAATATTACGCAATTGGTGGATGGGAACGTCGGCGTACACGCTATGTTACCGAAGTCAATTTTTATAAAATAACGATTATCGAAAACTAAAAATAGAAGGAAATTATCTTCATAATTATCGAAAAAAAATTAATTTTGACCACCAAAAAAGAGAAAAATGAAAAAAGCAACCATAATTATCCTTTTATTTTTACATAGTTTTTTAATATTAGCGCAGAATATTCCCAATTTTCAACGATCTGATTTTCTTAAAAAAGACATTATCAAATCACGCATTGATGCTAATGTGCAAGTTTTTTACTATTACAAATCTTCTCAATCGAAGCCAAGACCTCTGGTTGTTCAGCTTCATTCGTGGTCTAATGCTGCAGACTCCTTGAAAACGGCTTTTTTAGCGCCAGAATCAAAAAACAAAGATTGGAACTACATATTCCCCAATTTTAGAGGGGTAAACAATCATGCAAAAGCCTGTTGTAGCGAGTTTGTAATTGGTGATATTGATGAAGCCATTGATTGGGCAATTAAAAATTTGAATGTCGATTTATCCCAAATTTACGTGGCTGGCGTAAGTGGTGGTGGCTACGCAACATTGGCTATGTATATGAAATCTCGACATGAAATTCGTGGATTTTCAGCTTGGGCATCTATTTCAGATTTATCGGCGTGGTATCGTGAATCTGTTGAGCGAAAAAACAAATATGCGGCAGAAATCCTCAAATGCACCGATTCTGGAGAAAAAATTGATGAAAATAAAGCACGGGACCGCTCACCATTGTATTGGAAAACACCCCTAAAAAAGCGTAGAAATAGTAGCTTACAAATATATGCTGGTATCCACGATGGCTATACAGGTTCAGTTCCGATATCGCAATCCATTGATTTTTATAATAAACTTTTGGTTGATGCGAAAGAGTGTGATACGGAAAAATTCATTTCGGAGAACGACAAGACAATCTTGATTAAAACCCAGTCATTTCCAAACAAAAAGTCGTATGGACCATTAGGAGATAGAGCAATTTTATACCAAAAAACCTCCCAGAAAATTAGCTTAACTATTTTTGAAGGTACTCATGAAATGTTGAATACCGAAGTGTTGGATTTGCTTTCAAAAAATAATAAGTAATAAGAAAATAATTAGTTCTTCAGTCGCACGAGTTTTGTCGGAAATTGAAGAAATTTATAAAGAAAGGATGCTTATTTTGATTAATAGAGGCCTCTTTAGGGTGAATCAATCCTTAATTATTAAATGATTTAAATTATTAAAATCTCCATGAAAAAACTCTCCATTTTTGTCTATTTATTAATTTCAACTTCATTTGGTTTTTCTCAAAATCTCAAAATTAAAGGTTTAAAACAGTCCGTTGAAGTCTTTACGGATACTTGGGGAATATCCCATATTTATGCTAAAAATGAGCATGATTTATTTGTTGCACAAGGATACATGGCTGCTTCGGATAGACTATTTCAACTCGAAATGTGGCGAAGACAAGCAACAGGTACCATGGCAGAACTTCTCGGAGAAAGTGAACTCAAGCGAGATATTGGTACAAGATTATTTAAATTCAGAGGGAATTTGACCGCTGAGTTAAAGCATTATCATCCAAGAAGCAAACAAATTATTGAGGCATTTGTAGAAGGAATCAATACCTACATTGCCGAAGCTCGCCAAAAGCCCGATGAACTCCCTTTTGAATTTAAACTACTGAATACCCTTCCTGATTTTTGGACTTCTGAAATTGTGATTAGTCGTCATCAAGGTCTATTAGGAAATATTGAAGAAGAAATCTCAAATGCACGTTTGGTGAAACTTTTAGGGGCTGACAAAGTGCGTGAATTATCGTGGTTTCATCCTAAAAATTCAGATACAGAACCTAATTTGGCATTAGACAAAATCTTGGATAATGATGTTTTGTTCGATAATATTTTGGAATATTATCAAGCATTCCGTGCGCCATTAAAATTTCCTCTCAAAAATACTGGAATAGGTCTCATAGATAATTTTGATGATTGGTATAAAGAAGAAAAGGAAAATGTTGGGTCAAATAATTGGATTATCGCTGGAAAAATGGCAGAAAGTGGCTATCCGATGTTGGCAAATGACCCACATAGAGCGCAAGGTGTACCCTCATTACGATATTGGGTGCATCTAAATGCCCCAGGTTGGAATGTGATTGGTGGGGGAGAACCAACTTTACCAGGCATATCAATTGGTCATAATGATTTTGGGGCGTGGGGATTGACAATTTTTGAGACCGATAACGAAGACTTATACGTCTATGAAACCAATGCTCAAAACCCCAATCAGTATAAATACAAAGGTATTTGGGAAAACTTGAAAATAATCACCGATACTATTCGAATAAAAGACCAAGCGCCAAAGATTGTACAGCTAAAATTTACGAGACATGGGCCAGTCGTTTTTCAAGATGCTCAAAACAACCATTTATATGCCGTTAGAGCTGGTTGGCAAGAAGTAGGTTGTTCGCCATATCTGGCAAGTTTACGAATGAATCAGGCAAAAAATTGGCAAGAATTTAGACAAGCCTGTACTTTTAGCCGTATTCCTGGAGAAAATATGATTTGGGCAGACAAGGCTGGACATATTGGATGGCAAGCAGTTGGGCTTTCACCGATTCGTAAAAATTGGTCAGGTTTGGTACCCGTTCCCGGTGACGGACGCTACGAGTGGGGGGGCTATTTACCCATAGATTTATTACCCAACAAATATGACCCAAACGAAGGCTTTGTGGTAACGGCAAACAATAATTTAACTCCTCCAAAGTTTCCCAATCGAAATGCAATTGGTTGGAAATGGGCAAATCCTGTACGGGCAAATCGAATAGAAGAAGTATTGAAATCTGGCAAAAAACATAATTTAGAAACCTTTTCGCTGTTACAAAATGATTACGTTTCTATCACGGCCCGCACACTTGTACCATTATTGAATCAAGTAAAAATGGCAGAAAATGCTTATAATCCCCATAAAAATAACCTTAGTAATTGGAAATCTTATGAATTAAATCCAGAATCTACCGAAGCTACTTTGTACGTCGCTTGGGAAAATCAACTGCAAAGAGCAGTACATGCTTTAGCGGTTGCCGAAAATGCCAGAAAGTACATGAAAACTATTCCAACCAAGCGATTGACCGATTGGTTGATAACGCCACCTGCATTTTTTGGAACAAATCCTCTGGCAAAAAGGGATTCTATCTTGATAAATTGTTTTAAAAATGCGGTTGATTCATTAACTATTCGCTTCGGAAATGATATCAGTAAATGGCAATATGGACAAGCCAAAAACAAACATATATCACTTACTCACCCACTTTCGGCTTGGGTTATGGACCCGTTGTTGAAAAACAAAATCAATCTTGGACCGATTCCGAGAGGTGGCTACGGAGAGACAGTCAATGCCACAAGTAATAATTTGAACCAATCGCACGGCGCTTCATTCAGAATATTAGTGGATACCGAAAACTGGGACCGAACATTGGGAATCAACAACCCGGGACAATCGGGTGACCCACGCTCTCCACATTATAGCGATTTATTTAATCTTTGGGGAGCAGGGGGCTATTTTCCAGTATATTTTACAAAGTCAAAAATTATGAAAGTTGCCGAGAAGCATTTGGTTTTGACGGGTAAGTAAACAGTTTTTAATGATCGTTTGGTGTTTTTAATTTAATCAAATTCTATCTAAAATCGCCACGGATTTGATGAAAAAATGTTGCCAAAATCTGTAAATAATTCATCGTTGAATCAATTTTGGGCTAATAAGTTGATGACAATTCACTATATTTGTTCAATCACTTTATCACAGAACAAATATGAAAAAATCGTTACTGTTGCTCCTTTGCATGGGCTACTTCAATTCACTTTTTGCCCAAAATACTTATTTCTTTCCCAGTAAAAAGCTAAATCCTGCTATTCCAAGTCCCGAGCAATTTTTGGGTTATGCCATTGGTTCACACCACACCTGGCACGACAAGTTGGTGGAGTATATGAGGGAACTGGATCGGGTTTCTGACAAGGTTTCCGTACAAAAAATTGGTGAAACTTTTGAACACCGAGAGCAAATAATACTAACCATTACTAATCCTACGAATGCTGCTAAATTAGAAAGTATTCGCCGAGAGCACCTTGACCTTTGTAACCCTTCCAAACCGTTGCCAGATGTTAAAAATATGCCTTCAATCGTTTGGTTAGGGTATAATGTTCATGGAAATGAACCTTCAAGCAGCGAAGCAGCCATGCTAACTGCCTACTATTTGGCTGCATCAGAAGAACCTGAAATGACCGATTGGTTAGCAAACGCCGTAATTTTGATGGAGCCAGTCATTAATCCCGATGGACGAGACAGACATACTTTTTGGGCGGATGCTAACCGAGGCAATCCACTGGTTTCAGACCCCAACGACCGTGAACACAACGAGGCATGGCCAGGCGGACGAACAAATCATTATTGGTTTGATTTAAACAGAGATTGGTATTTAGCAGTAAATATAGAAAGCAGAAACCGTTTGAACTTCTATCACCAATGGTTACCTAATGTGGTTACTGATTTTCACGAAATGGGAACAAATGCAACGCATTTTTTTGAGCCAACCAAAGAAAATGCCGAAAATCCACTTGTACCCAAATCCGTTTATCGTGATTTAAACGGTCGCTTTGCCAAGTATTTTGAAGAAGCAATGAATTCCATCGGTTCATTATATTACACCAAAGAATCCTTCGATAATTTTTATCCTGGCTATGGTTCAAGCTACCCTGATATGGAAGGAGGTTTAGGCCTTTTATTTGAGCAAGCGAGTTCAAGAGGACATTTGCAAGAAAGTCAGAATGGTGATTTGAGTTTTGCTTTTACCATCCGTAACCAATTGACTAACGGACTTGCAACGGTAAAAGCATCTTTGAATGAGCGTGAAATACTGTTAAAACACCAGCATAATTTCTTTGTAGATGTTATTTCACAAGCTCAAAAAAGCACGACCAAAGCATACATAATCGGTAATTCAAATGATGGTAGCCGCAACCGAGCTTTTTGGGATTTGTTGTTACAACATAAAATTGAATTTTATCAGTTAAACGACGATATAGTGCAAAGCGGACAAGCTTTTGAAAAAGGGAAATCTGTTATTATTCCGACAAACCAATCACAATATCTGATGATTCGTTCTATTTTTGACCGCCCTAAAACATTTGCAGATAGTATTTTTTATGATGCTTCCACCTGGAATTTAGCCTTGGCCTACGGATTGCCTCATGCCGAAATTACGACCAATTTTACTAAAGGCGAAAAGATTACAAAAACAGATTTATCGCCGAATATTAAAACAATCCCTAAAAGTAACTATGCTTATTTGGTTGACTATGCTGATTATAATGCTACCAAAGTTTTGTATCAATTACTTGATAATCAGATTCTTACTAAAGTTTCAATGAAACCATTTTCTGTAAAAATTACTGGTACAGAGAAAAAATTTGGATATGGAACACTGGTCATTCCAGTTAATAGCCAAAAGATATCGACGGACGAGTTACATCAAAGATTAACCAAAATTAGCCAAGAGACTGGGGTAATAATAGAATCAGTTTCTACTGGATTTAGTACTTCGGGGATTGATTTAGGTAGTAATTCGGTAGTAACTGTTAAAAAACCACAAGCTTTAATGCTTGTAGGTGGCAACGTGACGTCGTCGGAAGCAGGTGAAGTTTGGCATTTGTTAGATACCAAAATTGGCATGCCTATTACTAAAATCGACATTTATAGTTTTCCAAGAATCAATTTGAGTCGTTATAATACTATGGTAATGGTCGGTGGAAATTATGGAGCATTGGATAAAAGTTCAGTGTTAAAAATAAAAGCATTTGTTGCCAACGGAGGTACACTAATTACCCTAAAAGGCGCCTCTGAATGGGTGATTAAAAATGACATTGTGAAGGAAAAAATTCGAGAAATAAAGGCAGATAGTAGTAGAACTAAAGCCAGAATTAATTATGAAGATTATACCAACTCTGAAGGAGCAAAAGCCACAGGCGGAGCAATATTTGAGGCAGATTTAGACATTTCAAACCCAATATGTTTTGGTTATCAATCTCGCAAGATTTCTTTGTACCGTAATAATAATACCCTATTGGAACCGTCAAATATTGCTGCTAACACAGTGATGAAATACACTGAAAATCCATGGATTTGCGGCTACGTGCATAAAGAGACTTTGAAAAAAATCAGCAACTCGGCAGGTATTTTAGTCGCCAATGAAGGTAGTGGAAGAGTGATTTTGTTTTCGGACAATCCCAACTTTAGAGGCACTTGGTTTGGCACAAATAAATTGTTTTTAAACGCTCTTTTCTTCGGTGGAAATATTTCAAGTTTTAGAGGATTTGATGGCGAAACTGATACGGAAAAATAATGAATATGATTTAAGTAGGACAAAAAGTGTGGGGCAATTAATTTTTTCTTTAGCGTAACCATTTTAAGGTTGCCTATTAAACTAATTAACTGCATTAAAGATATTTTTTTCCACACTTTTTGATGCACTCCTTGATTGGCTAATCTAACTTTTATTGACCAAGGAAGACCAAGCGTATCAACAAGAATGATTCTTTCACATGTATTTACATATATTCACATATATTTACGTATATTTACGTATATTCACTTATGTTTAAGTTTTTCCCACCATCAATGCCAGTTTCCTCATTGGTAAACTAAACTTTCTTAACGCTTTGATCATCAATGGCTAACAAACTTGGAGTGCTATTTCCTCCTTGCTTTTTTCCCTCATTTGAAACGACTGAACCAAAGTTCTTTTTCCAGATTACTCATTATTTAAATTGAGTGAAGTGGAACGCCGCCCGGTGTAGAAAACAGTCCATTATGGTTATTTACTGTCTAAATTTCGCTATTGAAAACCAGTAGTATTGATTGAAAATTGGCAGTAATCATCATTCTCAAGTAGTGCTTACGCTTTCTTTGGTTGTCAATTCCATTGCGGCAATAATTTTATCGATGAATTGCCATTGAAAATCGGTGAATTCACAAAAACTTGTCTGCAACATCTTTGTTGTTTTGGTCGATAACAGGATACGCCGATTCTCACTTTAGCTATTTTTCATAATTCCCAAACAATCTCTAAGCTAAAAACTAATCTATGAAAATTTTACTTTGTTCTTTTTTTTGTATAATTATTATACATTTTTCTGTTTTTTCACAAACTGACAGGCTTGGAAAAACCGTTAGTTTAAATGCCAAAAGTTTTAATGCTTCCAAAATGAACTTTATTCAAAATAATGGTCTGGTAGCAAAAATGGCAGTTAAATTACCCATTCCTGATGGTACGTTAGGAGACTTTGTTTTAAATGAAACCCTTTTGGGTGAGAAAAGAAATCCAACTATTCAAACCTACGATGGCGTTTCGGTAGATGGAACCATCGTTCTAAAACTTACCGTAACCGCCGAAAAGATAGAAGGTTTGATGCACAGCCCTGATGGTTATTTTGTGATAGAACCCCTGGATTTGAAACAAGATTTGTACTTGATCTATAACATGAGCGAAATTCCTTCTAATCGAATGAAATGTGGTGCTGAAGGAGAAACATTTAAGCCTGTTAACAAGAGCGGGAGGGTTTTAAATACTTCTCCATTTCCCGTTGGGACTCAAATGAGAAATTATCGTATGGCAGCAGCAGCCACTGGCGAATTGACCGGTTTTTATACTAATCAATCGGGTGCAGTAGCTCAAATAACTTCCATTATGAATGCTGCCAATTTGATTTATGAATTAGAAGCATCCATCCATTTTACCCTGACAAGTGCCACAACTGGGTATTCTATTATTTTTACCGATGCCGCTACTGACCCATTTACGGTTGATCCCTCTTTTTCAAATGCGGGTAACAGCCAAGCGGGATTTACGGCAATGAATACTTCAAGTCTTTTGCCTTATGCTAATTATGATGTGGGACATACCTTTAATACCCTTGCTGACATTGGTGGTGGTTATTCTATTTCGGGACAAGCAGGGCCAACACCTTGTCAAAATACATCAAAGTCTCGTGGATGGACACAATGGACTTTAAATTCTCCTTTGGGGGCTATTGTTAATTTATTTGTACATGAAGTCGGGCATCAATTTTCAGCTCCACATACTTTCAATGCCGTGGGTGGGCCTTCTGCTGGTTCTACTTTTTGTACAGGAGGTTGGAGTTCTACCTCAGCCATTGAACCTGGAAGTGGATCTACAATAATGGCTTACGCTAATAACTGTTCGTCTCCTAATTATACTTTATCGGGAAGTAATAACCTTAACTATTTTCATACCAAAAGCCTTGAATTTATCTATAAGGCAGTAATAGGTACTTCGGGAACTTGTATTACCCAAACTGCAACGGGCAATACGCCACCAGTAGCCAGTGCAGGAGCTGGTATAGTAATACCCAAAGGTACACCATTCAAATTGACAGGAACAGCATCCGATGCTAACGGAGATGCCATGAGCTACACTTGGGAACAATATGATGTAGCCACCACCAGTGATAAAGGAGCATTTGGAAGTTCTATTTTGGGTACTGGTGGATACTATGCAGTAAATAGTACCACTGCTCCATTATTTAGAAGCCAAATGTCATCTACGGTTTTGGATAGGACTTTTCCAAAATTAACCCATATTCTAAACAGTGCCAACAACCCCGCTGATAGTGAAGCTGAAGATTTACCGCAAGTTGCTCGTAGTATGAAGTTTAGATTTACGGTAAGAGATAATAGAGCCAATGGCGGTGGAGTGGATTCTGATGAAACAATTGTAACGGTTGATAACTCAGGTCCTTTTTTGCTTACCTCACAAAATTCGTCAAGCCTTTGGATCTATAATGGAACTAATACCGCTGCCCTTACGTGGAGTGTGAATGGTACAAATGTCGCACCGTTGAACGTTGCAAATGTAAAAATCAGCTTTTCGATAGACGGAGGAACAACATTTCCTATCATTTTATCGGCAAGTACTCCAAATAATGGAACAGCAACCATTACTATTCCTAATAATCTTACCAGTCAAGGGAGAATAAAAATAGAACCCGTAGGAACGTATGCTTTTTTCGATATAAATAATGTAAATATTACGATTTCGAACTCTTGTAATGCCGAAATTACCAGTATTTCCCCCGTTACCTCCGTATCCGCCCAAGTTGGTAATGCTGCTTTGAATTTGGGCTTGAGTTCGTATGGAAGTGCGATTACAAGTTTTACGGGTTCTCTGACAAGTTCGGACGGTTCTTCAACTTTAGTAGGAAACAATGGTGGAACTTGCATCAATTATAGCAATCCGACAAAATATGATATTTACTCTTTTAAAGTGATTACAACAGCAAGCTATACCTTCACTATTAGTGGGCATCCTTTTTATACAATGTTCAATTTGTATAATGGAGCATTCAATGCTTCGTCTCCTTGTACTAATTGGATGGCTTCAACTTTTGATAATGTTAACAATTCACTTTCAACCACTATTACTAAAACGCTTACACCTGGTACTTACTATATCATGGTTTCAAGTTTTTCTGATTCGCAACCTACACTTCCTGCTAGTTATACAATCACCCCGTCTGGTGGTACAGTTTACAATCTTGCCCCTGCTTCTGGCTCTCCATATGATTATACCTATTTAGCGGTGAATAGTACAGGGAATATCGCCGGTTTCAGTAGCACTTCCGACTTCACTAATTCAGCTATTTATACCGCTGATACTTATACCGTTTACGGTATATCATACCAAGGTGGATTAAATTTGAGTGGATA
>NZ_CBABQS010000038.1:0-42006 GCF_964672035.1 Arcicella sp. | reverse complement strand
TTTGCCTTTTTTAATCCATGATTCAAGGATTAGGCGTTCTTCGGGAGTCAAATGTAATCTGTAAACAGTCATAACTTTTTATGATTATAACTTAATAAGACACATTAAAGTTTTTCAAACAGTAGTTTTGCTTTCATTTGTTTTTAAATAAGTCTTTAAAATACAACCATAAAATTTATCAATTTCTTTTAAATTAAAAACCGATAAACCCTAATATTCCTTAAATGCGATTATGATTGATTTATACTTCTCTTATTGCTTTAATTTAATATTCTTGAAATTGTTAAACCCATGTTGTCACCCCCTCTGGAAAATCGGTTATCCTCTTGCCAGACAATAGAGGTTTGGCTAAATGGGGCAGAAATACTAAATTGAACATTTGGGATTCTATGATTTTTTTGTACTAAATTTGAACATTGGCCTATGAATTTCACCAAGTTCCAAAGCGTTAGTGGTAAGCCAAATTACACGCAACAAGCAAGTATTTGACGAATATAAGTGAATCAAATTCCAAATGATAAAACCAACACAATAGCTTGCGATCGCTGTTGAAAGTTTTTCGATACTTGCAAATATTGCTAAAATAGACGAAAAATTAAATTTATCCTCATTTTCAGTTCACCATTAAAAATCATCAAAGGACATTGCTGTCCGTCATATAAATTGGCAAATACTCATTTCGCTTTTAAACAGTTTACAATTCATCAAGGCCAAACAGCGATGAAAGTAACGACTGATGCCTGTATTTTGGGAGCATATACGGACGCTCGGGAAGCAAAAAAAATTTTAGACATTGGCACAGGAACGGGACTTTTGGCTTTGATGTTAGCCCAAAAAAGTAACGCAAAAATTGATGCCGTAGAAATAGATAAAAATGCTTATAATCAAGCAGTTAGAAATATAGATGATAGTATTTTTAAAGATAAAATAACCGTTCATAATACTTCAATTCAAGATTGTATTACCCTAAATTTTTATGATTTAATTATTAGCAATCCTCCATTTTTCCAAAATCATTTAAAATCTGGAACGCTCGCTCGCAACAATTCGATTCATACAGATTCGCTCTCGTTTGAAGATTTACTCCATTCTATTTTACGATTATTATCTTTCAATGGCACATTTGTTGTTTTATTACCAGCGTATGAAAGTTCAGTTTTTGAGCAATTATCCATTTCAAAAGGGCTTTATCCGCAAAAAAAACTTACGATTAGACATCGAAAAGACACCAAAATATTAAGAATTATTACGACCTTTGGAAGAACAAAAAAAGAAATTATTATCGAAGAATTAATTATCAAAAATCCCGACGAAAGTTACTCGCCTGATTTTCAGGCATTTTTGAAAGACTATTACTTGATATTTTGAATATGCCGATGTTAGATATATCCGTTATCGTACCACTTTATAATGAAGAAGAATCATTACCCGAACTTTCCGCATGGATTGAACGAGTGATGAATGAGAATAATTTTACCTACGAAATCATTTTTGTGAATGATGGTAGTAGAGATAATTCTTGGAAAGTAGTCAAGAGCCTTTCTGAGAAAAATGCAAATATTAAAGGCATTTCATTCAGTAGAAATTATGGCAAATCTGCCGCCCTTCACGTAGGCTTTAAGGATGCCAATGGCAAGGTTGTTATCACGATGGATTCTGACTTGCAAGACAGCCCCGATGAAATTCCAGAATTGTATAAAATGATTATGGAAGATGATTATGATTTGGTGTCTGGTTGGAAACAAAAACGTTTTGACCCCATCACAAAGACGATTCCAACAAAACTATATAATGCCGCAACTCGTTCAATGTCAGGTGTTTACCTTCATGATTTTAATTGTGGATTAAAGGCTTATAAAAACGAAGTTGTCAAAACGATTACGCTATACGGAGAAATGCACCGATACATTCCCGTCATGGCAAAATGGAATGGTTTTGAGAAAATTGGGGAGAAAGTAGTGCAACATCAAGCCCGAAAATACGGCACAACCAAATTCGGAATTGAGCGTTTCTTGTACGGATTTTTAGATTTACTGTCTATTACTTTTATCCATAAATTTGGCAAACGCCCGATGCACCTTTTTGGTGGTTTTGGGATATTGTCTTTCTTTATCGGAACAATGATTACCTTCTATCTGATTGGTGAAAAAGTCTATGCCATCGCCAATCATTTAAAGTTTAGAAATGTAACTGACAACCCGCTTTTCTTCTTGGCATTAGTTGCTATTATTATTGGGGTTCAACTCTTTGTGGCAGGATTTATTGGAGAATTAATGACTCGTAATTCTGATAAAGTGACAGATTATCAAATTCGGGAAACTGTTTAGGAATTTATTTTAAAGATTACAAAAAATAGGAATGAGTGATTTAGCTTGGCTTGGAAGAACCAAATTATTAGTCGGAGATGAACGTCTCCAAAAATTACAAAATTCCCACGTTTTAATTGTGGGATTGGGCGGCGTTGGCTCTTTTGCCGCCGAATTTATTGCTCGGGCGGGCGTAGGAACGATGACCATTGTTGATGGTGATGTCGTGGATCCATCCAATAGAAACCGTCAATTACCAGCCCTTGCTACCACGCACGGACAAGCAAAAGCTGATTTGATGGCGGAACGTTTATTGTCCATTAATCCCGAATTGAAATTAACATCCATTCGTGAATTTCTGTCTCCAGAAGCGGCAGAAGCTATTTTGAGTAGCGTAAAATTTGATTACGTTATGGATTGTATTGATTCTATTACGCCCAAATTAACGCTTCTGATAACGGCTTACAAGAAAGATTTACGCATTGTTTCATCTATGGGAGCGGGTGGAAAGATTGACCCAACCAAAATCCGTACTGCCGATTTATTTGATACCCGTGAATGTTATTTGGCTTCGTTGATGCGAAAACGTTTACGAAAAATAGGCATCACAACGGGTATCAAAGCCGTTTATTCTGCTGAGGAAATGATGGCGGAATCGTTGATGCTTACGGATGGTGCAAACTACAAAAAATCAGCTTACGGAACCATCTCGTATATGCCCGCTGCCTTTGGTGGCGTGTGTGCATCGGTGGTTTTGAGGGATTTATTGGGGTATCCTGTGGAAATGGAAAAGAAATTAAAGGCATTAGCCGCCAGAGAGAAAAAACAGAAAGAGATTGAAAACAAAAGGAAAAAGGGATAAAGCAGAAATGGAGACAGAAAGAAAATATTTTCTCTTTCTGTCTCCATTTCTGCTTTATTCCTTTCCTCCAAAATTTACGCCAAAGGTGGAATTCTCAACATTTGACCTGGATAAATTTTATCAGGGTGTGATAACATCGGCTTGTTAGCTTCAAAAATCAAGGGATATTTCATCATATCACCGTAGTATTCTTTGGCAATTTTCGATAAAGTATCACCCGAAACAACTTCGTGATATTTTGCTTCTTCGGCTGGTTCAGCTACGTCCAATCTGTTATCAACCACTTTTACGCCTTCAACATTACCAACCGCCAAAGCCAATTTCTCAGCATCTTCTTGTTTGGCAACTTCACCTTCCAAAATCACGGTATCACCCGCAGTTTTTACGGTCAATGAGTTGTATGGTAAGCCTAAACTTTTTACGTGAGCCAGTAATGCACTTGCTCTCAATGGTTCTACGGTTGCAGCTGTAGCTGGTTCTACTTCTTTGTGTCCTCCGAAAACTTTTTCTCCGACACCCTTAAAAAATGACATTAACCCCATAATTGTAAGACGGTTTGTTTAATTGTTTGTAAATAAATTGAGAGAGTATTGAATGTAAGTCTTTACCCAAAACCAAAAGTATCTTTTTTTGATACTTCCACAAAGTTTAAGACATAATTTTTTCATTTAAGTCACTCAAACTTGCTAAAATTATCTTTTAAAAACTAATTGCAACGCTATTCTTCTCCTCTTCCAGAAAAAGTTCTTGTAGTTTCTTGGTAATAATTCCCACTTTACCCTCACTAAATACTTGATTATCAGTTTGGGTAATGGCAATAATTCGTTTGGTGCTTCCCGTCGTAAAAACTTCGTCTGCTTCCCAAAATTCTTGCGTGGTTACGTCTCTTTCTTCTATTTCAAAATGATTTTTGGCAAAATGAACAATATGCTTTCTGGTTACGCCAAACAATGCACCATCCAAAGGGGTAATGATATTTTCATCTTTCACGATAAAAATATTACTTCGTGAAGATTCTGAGATTTTACCGTCTTTATGATACAGCACATCGTCTGCTCCCTTTGATTTCATTTCTTGAATGGCTCGGATAGGCACGATATAATTCAAGGTCTTAATCTCAGGAATTTCTCTTCTGTATTCCATACTCATCAACTTCATGCCTACGTCAGCGGGTTTGAATTCAAAAGGTTTTCCTATCACTACCAAGTTAGATGTTGGCGAAGGCGTGTAGCCATCTTCTGAATATCCACCCGTCATAATCATCTTTACACCCAAAAGTTTATGCGTATTCAATCGGATGATTTCGTGGATAATTTCTCGTAATTTATCCCTTGATTCGGGAATTGGAAGCCCCATCAATTTGGCAGAATTCTCAAATCTATCCAAGTGGTCTTCGATAAAAATGGGTTGTCCGTCAATGGCACGAAAGAAGTCGAAAATGCCGTAGCCTCTCAATAAACCAAGATCTGATACGTGGAGTTGGGCTTTTTCTGCGGGAAGGATTTCTCCGTTTAGGTAAATAAATTCTTGCATAATTTTACATTTCTTCCAAATGTACTCTCGTTACAAAATTACTTTTTGCACTTCCACGATACGTTCCATACACGGGCGTAACGGCTTCCGAAATTGTTGAGGCTCCCAATGGAATGTGTTTTCCAGAAACTAAACAGTTTTGCGTAGGGTCGAATCCACGCCAACCACCACCAGGCAAATATACCTCAACCCAAGCGTGTAAATATTGTGGTTGTTCGGGGTCGCCGTAGTGATAGCCACTTACAAAACGGCAAGCAATTCCCAATACACGACACATGGCCATAAACAATACTGAATAATCACGGCACGAACCCGTTTTTGTCAATAAGGTAGTTTCGGGCGAGTTTGGTTCGCCATCTTCTCTGACTTCGTAGGCAAACGTATTGATAAGTTTGTTAAGCTCGGTTAAAAATGAAGTCGTATTCCAATTAACACCGCCTGCAATTTGTCTTGCTGTTTGGTCAATGAGCGTGGTAATACCCGTTTTTACGAGATACGGCATCAAAGTTAGCTGTAATTGTTCGCTATATTCAATCGGTAATTGGCTATTCTGAAAAGGATGATAGACAAACGAAAGCGGATTGAACTCGGTAGTTTCAACGATTGATGTTGTCTTGATATGCAATTTTGTTACAGGTTTACTGAAAAACAAAATTTGTTGCGTATTATCGGACTCATCAAGATTTTTAGCAATAAAATCGGGCTGGGGGGCAACATCAAGTTGATACGATTTTAGCGTCAACAAAGAACTCCGTTTAGGATGCAAATACAAATAATGCGGTTCTAAATGAACCGCATCGGTATATTCGTAAAGAAGTTCGTGTTCTATTTTTATAGTCATTTTTTTATAGGTTTTAGGGGTTAGGGATTAGATAATCAGGGATTGAGAACATGAACTTAAATCGCTATTGCCCAATCCCTAATTGCCTAATCCCTAATTAACCAATCACTAAACTCCCAACACATCACTAATCCACTCGCTCTGCAAACTATCCACCGAGGTTTGCAAAAGTGCATTCCATTGTTTAGTTACTCCTTCCATTTGATCTTTTTCCAATCGATGTTCAATCAAATGAAAACTGTCTTTATGATAAACCACTACGTCTATGGGATAATCAACATCACTGGCGCTTACTTGGGTAGCATCAAAAGATAAAAAACCTAACTTCAATGCGTCTTCAATGGATGTTTCATAAGTTAAAGCCCTGTTTAACAAAGGTTTACCATAATTTGAATTACCTATTATTTGATATTTTAGCCCTTCATTTATCTCAATCCAATTGCCTTCTGGAAAGACCAGAAACAGTCTATGTTCATCATCTTTTTCCATTTGTCCACCCACAATTGAGTGTAAATTGAATTTATAGCCTTCTTCTTTCAAACTTGCTTTATCTTCATCTGCAACCTTACGAATCATTTCAGCGAAGGCATTAACGGCTTCAAACATATAATCAAATTTAAAGCCTTTTTCCTTCGTCATTTGATTGAAATAAATAATTGATTTATCCCTGATTGACCGCAAACCAGCTGTCATAATAAACAACGTATGATTACCAATCTGATGAGTTGAAACTTTTTTATTTGAGTAAACCTCCGTGCCAGCCGTTATTCTATTATCGGCAATGGCAATGAGTCCGTCTTTAACTTTTATTCCTAAACAATAAGTCATTATATTGTGGTTGATTGTTTCATTTGTTTTTACAAATTTAACCACTCTTTTATTGATTCGCCACAACAATTTGTGATTGTTCTTGAATAACTGGTTTTAAATCGAAGTAAGTCTTGAAAATAGCCGCCCCAACAGCGTTATTTTTCTCTTGAAATTCATCTAAATATTGATGCAATCCGATTTCGAAAATTTCTTTCACTTCCGAAAACTCAACTTCCGAACGCAATTTACTCAATGCTTTTTCCGCAGGATTTGAATAAGAATTCGTAATAGCAGTTCCAGAAATTTCGTACAAGGATAATTCTGCCTGACGAATGCAATACATCACCGAGCGAGGGAATTTTTTATCCAACAACAAAAAGTCAGTAATAGCAGTTGAATTGACAATCTGATATTGCTGACGGAACATATTGTAGGCACTTACGGACTTCAGAACCGCCGACCAAAGCAATAAATCCAAAGGTGACCCAACCGCATCAACTTCAGGTAAAAGCGTGAAATATTTTACGTCCAAGAACCTTGTCGTCTTGTCGCCACGTTCCAAAAGCCTTCCCAATCGTCCAAAATGCCACGCTTCTCCACGAGTAATGGTAGAATCTACGATGCCATAAAACAATTGACTACCTGTCTTTATATTGTCCAAAAAACCCTGATAACGAGCTAATTCCCACGATTTGCTGTCGTGATCTGCCTCCTTGACCGTCCAATAAATTTGATTGACATACTCCCACATTTCACGAGAAATACTTTCACGGATTGTTCGGGCATTTTCACGAGCTTCATACAAACACGACAAAATAGAATTAGGATTTCGACTATCAAAAGTCATAAAATAGAGTACATTCTCACGGGTGGGTGCATCATACCATTTCTCAAAAATATAATTATCGGCTGTGGCAACAATGAGTGGTTTCCATTGCTCTGGCACATTAGGAGGTAAATCTAAGGCAAGATTGAAATTGACTGAGATAAAACGGGCATAATTATCGGCACGTTCGATGTACCGATTCATCCAATAAACTGAATTTGCGACTCTACTAAGCATAGGATTTTATGATTAAAATGCTTGATTGTATTTCATAAATTTAGTTTAAAAATCTATTGATTTAACGTATATGTTAACTTTTGTTTTGATAAAAATATTCCCACTACCTATTTTTCTGTATTTTCTTCAAATAAACACATTTCATTTCTGACATTTGCAATTTATCGGAAATTATTTACTTACTTGCAAAGAAATTTGATTGGTATTAATCCAACGAAAAACCATTCCATTAACCTTTTCTAAAAACAGTACAAGTACAAAAAATACCCCTTCAAGTCCTTGAAGGGGTATTTTTTATATGACAGTGTCCTAATTATTTCATCAACCTGACCAACAGAATCTCAATCGCCAAAAACAACAAGGCAGCAATCAGAAAATACTTCCATAATGCCACGCCAAAGTTTTGGTCTTTAAAAGTTTTAACAAAATCGGCATCATCTATTTTATCAAAAACTTGCACATTTTTAGCATCGCTGAAGATATTTTTTAATTCATTGACACTATAAAAATCCATCAATGATTCTTTATTATCGTGATTAAAAGCGACTAATCTTTCCACTTTCCCATCCAAAACCAATTCATAATATCCCGATTCAATAGATTGATTATCAGCTAATTGATTGGCTTTGGGCAGTTCAATGGTCAATTGTTTTCCGTTGAGATTTTGTACAGGGATAATTTCCAATTTCCCTTTGCGTAATTTAAAACTCGCTGTTTTCGGAATGTCGTTTACCTCCACCGTGAAGGTATTTTGTTCAAACGAATAGGCCGTTGGTTCTTGTGGCACACTCAACGCTGCAATCTTGTACATGATGGGTACAAAAAGGGCATTTCGGGCAAAATCGCCAAATTGAATATCCAAAGGAGAGGCCGTTAAATAAACCTTGCCTTTCTCTGCATTGGAAACCGTTAAAAACGGTTGATTATTTCTAAAATTCAACAACTTATCACCCAACGCCTGCCACGATAAAACACCACCTTGATTGGGCATTTGAAGCAATTCTTTTTGCGTAGAATTATCAAAAATATCAACGAAAAATGAAGACGTTTTCACGGGTTCGGCTAAGGGCGTAAAATCGGTTTGCGTAATTACTTTCGACTGAATTCCACGAATATTGAACATCCCCATAAAATTACTATAACTTTGAATATCGGGGGTTTGTGAAGGAATTACGAATAAACTTCCACCCGCACGGACAAAATCCTGCAAAGCCGTTTTGATACTGCCATCCATATTTTGTGCACCTTCCAATACGACCAAATTCGTCGTTTTAAATTGCCCAATATCAATATTTGAAACCGAGAAACTTCTGAACGCAAAAACACTATCATTATCAAAAACCGTGGGAATATATCGTCCTGCCGAAGCCTGTCCAAAAAGGTGCAAAACTTTGATGGTTGGGGCGGCATTCAGCACAAAATAATAATCGTTGTCAAACGTAATTGGCGTATCGTCAAAAGAAATTCGTGCCTTTTTGAAGCCTTTATTTTTTACGGTAAATGAAAAATTAGCAATCGTGGCCGACTTGGCTTGTATGCTTGCGATGGTGGATGACACTTGGGCATCGTCAATAAAAAGTTTTACTTGCAAATTCTCCACGGCACGTTCGCCCGTATTGAATAGCTTGACAGTCAATTGATTAGCGGACATTTCACGCACGAATGGCGTACTCATCCAGACCGAATCCACGAATACGTTTTGCAAGGCCTTCGCTTGTACGGGAACCACAAAAAGCCTTGAAGTAGAATCTAATTTGAGCTTCGATAAATCACCCGAAGTGGATTTTTGAAAATCCGAGAACCATAAATATTGATTGCCCCCTTGCGAGTTATGTTTGGATGCCAAACTCGCCTGACGTTTCAAGATGTTATCAAAAGTCCGTGGCGTGTGCGTAAACTTGATGGTTGTTGTGCGGTCTTTAATCGTTTGGGTGTTGCCAACGCTGTGTTCGTCGGACGAAAAATCGTTGGTAACTAATTGTAATTGAGAGCCTTGCGGAAAAACCGCCAATAATTCTTCCACTTTACTAATGGCTTTATCCAAGTACGTTTTTTTGTCCAATTCGTTTTGCATCGAAAGCGAATTATCAATATAAATACTCGCTACGCCACCTGCTTTTACGCCTTTGCCCGATTTGGAAGGCAGAAAAGGTTGCGCAAAAGCCAAGACCAAAGCCGCAATAAATGCCATTCGAGCCGCCATAATCAAGAGATGTTTGAGTCGGCGGAAAGAAGACGTAGTGGTATTGACCGCTCTGAGAAAAGCGACATTTGTGAACAACACTTTTTTAGTTCTACGGAAGTTGAACAGGTGAATTATCACGGGGATTGACAAAGCCAAAAGCCCCCAAATGAAGGTTGGAAATAGGAATTGCATATATTATTAATAAGCCAAAAGCGTTTTTGCAGGAATTTTGAAATCATTATGCAAAACCTTTATCATTTTAAGTGTTAAGGGTCTTTTTCTATTCAAAACCTCTGAAACCCTACTTTTTGTACCAAAATATTTTACTAAATCTTTTTGATTTAAACCTCTTTCTTCCATTTCATATTTGATGGCTTCAATTGGGTCGAGAGGTTCTATTCCATGATTTTTGGCTTCATAGGTTTCAATGACCATCAAAAGCAATTCCAAAATATCACCCTCTTTTGTATTCAGTTTTGCTCCCCAATATTCATTGAGTTGCTTTAAAGTCGCTTTGTATTCAACTTCATTTTTGATTGGTTTTATTTCAAAATTTTCCATTTTCTAATCGAAATCTATTGTTTTAGCATCAATTTTATCATGCGCTTTATGAGTACCAACAAACTTTATCCAACACGCTTGAAATTCATAATTGAAAGACACTATTAATCTATATTTATTTCGTGCGATATTAAAAACGATTCTTTCGTTACCCACATAATCAGCGTCTTTAAAATCTGCAATAACTTCTTGTGGATTGTTATAATCATTAGCACTCATTTTTTCATACCAAAATATTAACCCCGCTTTTGAGTCGATATAGGTTTCCCAAAATGTTTTAAGTGTACTTCGTGCAACAATTCTCATATTGATATTTTAATCCAACAAATATAAAGATAGTTCCCGATAATGGAACTACATAATTGATTTGATTATGAATTATTCTTTTCAAATTTTATTCCAAATATTCTTTTCCATATCACATAATCAATAAACCTCAAAAATTACTTTAAAAATTATCTTTATCATCATATCATTTCGTTTCTTGCAAGAAATTTAAACCACATCAAAATGACACGTAGAATATTGTTATCACTTTTCGTTTCTTTTTCAGTTTTTGCTTGTACCCAAAAAGCAATTCCACTCAAAAGCACTAACCTTTTATTGGCTTTCAAAACTCAAACGGGAATTAATGCCAGCCAAGCAACTGATGATAGTTTACTCATAAAAGCAAAACGCTGGCAAGGCGCTGGAAATTATCCTGGCGTGGACGCTTGGGAAGTTTTTGAAATTACTGCTGACACAAAACTGTACGGTGGTTTGCCTGGACAATCCGAATTTTATAGTGTTGAAAAGTCACTTTTAGACGTAAATTATGACAAAGTAAAATACTGGCAAAGTCTGCAAGTTGCTCCACATCCTACATTTGGCTTTCGTCCGAAAGTTGGAGAATATACCGTTAATGCCCTTATTAAAGTGGCAGTTGCCAAAACCTTGGCTAATCCGCAATACGGTCAAGGTGGTGCTTGGCAAGTTTTTGTGGATGATTACCCTAAAAAAATAACTTTTGTAAAAGAAATTCCCTTAAAATAATGGCACAAATTTTTGTTGATGATTGTCCCGTTTGTGAGCCTGTGAATAGGTTGATTGGTATTTTATTGGAAAATAATTTTGAAATTATCGAACAACGATTGGATGATTATCATTTCCATCAATTATATTTCAAACTGCAAGGAAGCGGTATTTTACTGGAAATTTTACCTGCAGACGGCTTTTCGAGAGAAGGAAATAAGTACATCTGTGATTGTCATTGGTCAACCATTGAGATTATAAATACCGATTCATCAGAAATATTTTTGTGTTAGTTTCTTAATTTAAAAAGCATTTCGGCGGTTCATCATGTATTGATTGAAAATATAGATGACAAAAGGTAATATTATGTAATAATTAACCATTTTTAGTCAATAAAAATATCAATCTATGAACAAATTACTCTTACTCGGCTGTTTATATACAGTCCTATTTTCTTCTTGTAAAACCGCTCAAACTGTTACTCAAAAATCGTCTGAGCATCAAGTTGAAATCAATTTCTTGCACGTAAATGATGTATATGAAATTTCACCCTTAGAAGGCGGAAAAGTGGGCGGAATGGCCCGTTTAGCTACTTTACGTAAAGAATTAATTACTAAAAATCCTAATACCATAACCATTTTAGCGGGCGATTTCCTAAATCCTGCCCTCATCAGTACTTTCAAATACGAAGGCAAAAGCATCAAGGGAAAACAGATGGTAGAAGCCATGAATGCCGTTGGTTTTGACTGGGTTGGCTTGGGCAATCATGAGTTTGATTTAGATGAAGCTGATTTGCAAAAACGCATTGATGAATCCACCTTTAATTGGCTGGCTTCTAATGTTTTAGCCAATAAAAAAGGCGATTTAACACCGTTCTATAAAATGGTGGATGGTGTGAAAATTCCCTTTCCGAAAACGGCTATTTTAACTTTCAAAAATGCGCACGGTGAGGCGGTAAAAATGGGTATGTTCTCGGTAGTTTTGCCGTCCAACAAAAGAGACTATGTGTATTATGCTGACTTTTTTGAAACCGCCGTTAAAACTTACGAAATCCTAAAACCTGAATGCGATTTTGTGGTTGCCATTACGCACATAAATAAAACCGATGATGCAAAATTGGCGGCAATTTTACCAGAAGTGAAACTCATTATGGGTGGACACGACCACGATAACATGATTGAAAAAGTGGGAAATACGAGCATTGCAAAAGCTGATGCCAATGCTAAAACTGCTTACGTACACACCATTTCATTTGATACAGAATCTAAAAAAGTATTGATAAACAGCAACTTACGAAAAATTGACGAATCAATTTCACAGGATTCTGCCGTTGCGGTTGTGGTGAAAAAGTGGGATGATATCATGGATGTTGCTCTCAAAAAGGTGGGAATGGACAGAAACGATGTGGTAACGCAATTGTCTGAACCTTTGGATGGACGTGAATCTTCGATGAGAAATACACATACAAATTTAGGCGATTTAATTGCAAGAGCCATGACTGCATCTGCTTCAAAACCAGTAGACTGTTCGGTTTTCAATAGTGGTTCCGTAAGAATTGACGATCAATTATCGGGCAGAATAACCCAATTGGATATTATGAGAATTTTACCTTTTGGTGGAAAAATTGTGGAAGTTGCTTTAAAGGGACGCTTATTGGCAAGAATTTTGGAATCTGGCATCAAAAATAAAGGTAATGGCGGTTTTTTGCAGTGGGATAAAGTTCGTTATGATGAAACTAAAAATGAGTGGTTTATCAATGGAAAACTATTGGACGTAAATCAGGATTATTACATTGCCATTCCTAAGTTCATGATGGAAGGGAAAGAAACCAATCTTGGATATTTAACAGATAAAAACCCTGACGTTCAAAGTATTACAGAATCTGACGAAAAAGATATTAATGATATTAGAAACGATGTGAGGAAAGTTTTGATTGCTTATTTGAAGGGGAAGTAGCGTTTTAAGACACAAAAAATCCCTCACTAGAAGAATAATTCGGTGAGGGATTTTTTTGTGGAATAGATTTCCAATTAAATTACTTTTTTTTCTTCAAAACTGGTGCAACCACTGCTGGTAATTTTGCAGTATAATCAGCAATTGCTTTTTCAATCGTACTTTTCATTCCCGCAAATCCTGGGTCAGTTCCACCCAAAGCAAGAGCTTTTTGTGCCAATGGCAGAGCTTCTGAATAGTTGCCTAACTTACTCATAATCTGAGCTTTAGACCAAACGTTACGAAATGTTTCAGCTCCTGCAATTGAAGTATTAACCATTTTCAAGGCTTGTTCTAATTTACCTTTTCCAGATAAATAATCCGCTGCCGTACGCATAATGTTTGCGTTATCGGTCGATACTTTATTGAAGGCAGCTTCAATCATTTTAGTGGTTTCAATGGTTATTGGAGCAACAATTTTTTTGTCCGACCAATAGATATTCATGTCGGCAGTACTGTCTGAAAGCCCCGTAAAATCAATCGTAAATGCTTCCGTTTTTGCGATTGAAACTGGTTTTACGGTCACACGCAAAGCATCTTTTTCTTGTGAATAATTTTGTTCTTGAGCAGTAATATCTTTATTAAAAATCAACGTCCAATCGCCCGCTGTTGGAATTGAGAATATTCCGTAGGTTCCAGCCGCCAATTTCTGACCAGCAATCATTACATCGTTAGAAAACGTGATTTGGTTTGTACCATTGGCACCCGTTCTCCAAACTTTATCATACGCCACAACGCCACCAAATACATCACGACCTCTCAATAATGGACGAGAATATTTCACTGATACGTCAGTTGTGCCAATAACTTGCGAAACTGATGCTCCTGGACTTGGTTGTGGTAAGCGAATTTGGGCAGTTGCCGAAAGAGAAATGCCAGTTAAAAGGGCAAGAAATAATTTTATCATTTGTCGTTTGTTTGTTTAATAGTTTTTCCAAATTTACAGGATAAAATTGAAAGAGTTTAGTTTTGGGATAAGATACCTAATTTTTCAATACAAATTTGTAGATTTGTTTGTAGAATAATAAGTATAAAACAGAAAATGCACAGAAATCCCCTCCTCCAACTCCTAAAAAATCATCAACCTTCTACCACAGAAGAAATACAATTCAAACAACAAATGATTGAATTTGTAAAGCAAAATCCTGATTGTTTTGAGCGTTCTTTACTCATCGGACACGTTACGGGTTCGGCTTGGATTGTGGACAAATCTCGCCAATTTACTTTGCTGACGCATCATCGAAAATTGGATAAATGGTTTCAAACTGGTGGGCATTGTGATGGTGATTCAGATGTGTTGAATGTGGCTTTAAAAGAAGCGCAAGAAGAAACAGGACTCACTGATATTCAGGTAGTTAATTCCAACATTTTCGACATTGACATTCACGAAATCCCCGAGCGAAAAGGCGTACCTACACACCTACATTATGACGTAAGATTTTTGTTTGAGGCCGATTTAAACAAACCGTTAATTGTGTCTTCTGAGTCTTCAGATTTGGCTTGGATTGAACGCTCAAAAGTATCAGAATTGAATGATAGTGAATCAATTATGCGGATGATTTTGAAAGGAAAAAGGGAATAATGGAAGACAGGAGAAATTAGAATAATATTCAAGGACTATTTCATTCCTACATTCCTCCCGTCTCCCTTTCTACATTCCTCCTTTGATTCCTCTCAAAGTGTTTCAATTCTAAAAAATACAGGAATAGCGGGTTTTTCGTAGTATTCGGGTGCTTGTTGGATTTTATCGACTATATCCATTCCTTTGGTAACTTCCCCAAAAACCACATAAAGTCCGTTCAATTTTTGAGCCTCCTCAGCATTGGTTACAATAAAAAATTCGGTGGGTGAAGAGGCTTTTTCTGGATTGCCTTCATCGTATCTTGCCATCGCAATTGCTCCACGTTTATGGGTGAATTCGGGAATATATTCAGGCGGAACAAGATAGTCTAATTGGTCTAAATATTCTCCGCCACCTTGAATGGCCGTATGATACACATTTCTATAAAATATCCGGTGAACGTAATAATTCGACTTTACTAATCTAATAAAATTGGCTCGATGCAAAGGCGTTTTGTCGTAGAGTTTCACCGTAATATCACCGCCAACCGTTTTGATAACTACTTCATTTTCAGGATTTTGATTTCCATATTCAGTTAAAAAAGTTTTCGGATCTTTATCAAAAAGACGCATATCTTTCTTACAGGATGAAACGCAACATAGAACGATGAGAAGCAATGAAATTATTCGCATGAGGAATTGTTAATTATTGGTTAAGGTTATAAGGTTTTACAATTCAAAATAACAAAAAAATCTGATAATAGTGAAAATAACCCTTAACGAATAACCAATAAAACTTACATTCCCGACAATTTTCCAAAATCAACTGATTTTATCGCATCTTTCACGGCATCGGTTTCTACATTTCTGCCTTCTGCTGTTACCAAAAACCGATCATTTACACCGGCCATTACCGTACTTCTTTTTTCCTTTTTCTTCACATCTTCCCATGCTTTCACGCCAGTAATCCCTAAATCAACGGCTCCTAAATGTTCTTCATCATTATCAACCGAAAAGCCCGTGGCAAACATCGCAGTTGCGGCTCCAAATGCAGCATACGATGCATTATAGTCCATGATATTTACGGTTATTTCTGCCTCTCCGTTTTTATAAACTTGTGATGCCGTTGAATAAGACATTCCCACCATATTCATAGATTCCCCTTTGGGATCGCCATCTTTTATATACCCAGCAATATTAGAAGGCAATAGTTTTTGCAAGTCGGTGTAGGGCATCGAAATAGTATCGCCTTTGGCTTTTCGTTCTTCCATTTTACTGGCAGATTCCTTCATGCCTTCCGCATAATTTTTTAGGCCTTCGGCGGCATTGGCGGCATCTCTAACTTTGCCACAGGATACAACAATTAATATTCCTGCGATAAACAATAATGATTTTTTCATGAGGAAATTTAGCGTTAAAATTAAGAAGTCGTATGGTTGAAACTCCCTAAAAAATGACTGAATAATTATAAGATAAATTTTCCAAAATTTTCTCAATAAATCTTTACCACTTACTAAATATCTTCTACCGATGGTTAATCCATAAAAAATCCCTCTTCTGAATTGGAAGAGGGATTGGTCTTAGTAAGTAAAAGATGAAGGTAACGTTGGGTAGATTACTTCGTAATCATCTTGTTCTTTTGGTTTTTTGAATAATGCTCGAAAGGTAGCCGTCATATAAAAAATATCTTCTATTTTACTTTTTGCCAATCGCATAAGATAGTCATTGAATCCGTCTTGAATGGTACGGTCAAAAACATTGCGAAGTAATACTAAATCTGCTTCGTGTTCACAAAAATTGGTAATTGAATACATGGTAAATCCTCGGTCGGTCAATTTTGCATTGAATAATACCAAGTGATAATCTTGTTCGTGAATAAACGAAACAACTTTATTCTTGGAATAGTCATAAAACATATTATTGGTATCGACCAATAAATCAAGGATTTCAACCTCATTATTAGTTATACTAAGGTTATCGGTTACGTTATTAATTTGATTTTCAAAGTTCATGTTTCTATAAATTTTACTGTTGATTGATAAATTATACTCATTATTTATATGAATTTTGTGATTAAATATAACAAATCAAAGTATTTATACAGATATTTTAAAATCGCTTGTAATTGTCAAAAGGCGTTAAAATTAGTATTAAGATAAAATTTGCAAAATCACAGAAATGAGGTTTAAATAGAAATACATGGAAAAAATGCAATTTTTCTTAAAGCAGATTTTCTACAAATCGTTTTCTGAAATTTATCTGTTTTTATATAAAAAGTGGATTTTATGAACCGACTTTTACAGAAAAATTGATTTTAAAAGATGATTTATGTCTTTTTTTGATTTGAAATATCTCAGTTTAATAAATAGGCTTTTACTTCAAAAAAATATTAATTCCCTGAAAACAAACATCAATAATCAACAAATCACATTTTCGTCTTTCTTTTTCACGGTTTCGTCTCATTCTTGAGTAAAAGTCAAAAACAGGGCTTAATTTTGATATTATAAAATAATAAAAATAATTTTATAGATAGAAAAGCAAAGAATAAAGTGTTCAACGTTTCGGAAATTTATTACTTCAAAAAAATAATTTAAAATTCTTTCGTAAACTTTTTTAATATCTTAGAATTATTCAATTAACGATTCAAAAGCTTTCACTACTTAATACACATCAAAGAATTTAAATTATATTGAATTACAACAATCATCATCAAACAAAAGACTTTTAATTGAGAAGTTTAAAGAGGTTTCATAGCAAAGCCATTCCGATATTCGGGGTGGCTTTCTTCATTTTTAGGAACTATATGAAAAGGGCTTAGGTTTTAAGGGTTGGAGTTAGTGTTATAATCCTGCTTATTTTTAAACCTTAACAAAAAATATTATTTACAAAATGGAAAAAATAACAGCATTGTACACCGCCGAAGCTACCAATACAGGTGGGCGTAAAGGTCACGTAAAATCATCGGATGGCATTTTAGACATGGACGTTTCGATGCCTGCCGCCATGGGCGGACACGGTGGAAAAACCAATCCAGAACAATTATTTGCCGCAGGATATGCTGCTTGTTTTAACGGTGCCGTTGGGTCGGTGGCAAAGGGAAGAAACATTGCCGATGCTGAATTGACGGCAAAAGTTTCGATTGGAAAAGATCCTACTGGATTCGGTTTAGCGGTTGAATTGCACGGAAATTTTCCCAATCTTTCAAAAGAAGAAGCCATGAAATTAATGGAAGAGGCGCATAAAGCTTGCCCTTATTCAAAGGCTACCCGAGGAAATATTGAGGTGGTGCTTTCAGCAAATTAAAAGAAAAAAGGGAATAATGGAGGAAAGATGTTAACAGATTCCTCCTCTTTACTCAATCAAAATCTTACTCGTTACCACCTTTTCTCCCTTCTGAACTCTCAGCTGAATATCAGCACTTTTCGACGTTTTGGGAAGTGTAATTTTGAAACTTCCTTGATTGGGATTTGGATACATTTATACTACCTCCACTCCTCATTAGAACATCCCACTTTTGGACATTTATCATCCCGAAAACCAATCCGATAATCTCTCGCTTGCAAAACTTCATAAATACCCATTGTGGCGTTTGGAATATCTTTTCCATCCTTTTGCCATTGAAAAAAACCGTTCTTGTTAGAGGCAATTATCCTTTTTTCACCCTCTTAAAAATTGATTTTGGGTGGATATTTGGGCAGTGGGTAAGGTACGGTTATCAATTTTTACGGAATTAGATACCACCGAGTTCTGACAAATTTTGTCTTTGGCAGTACCCCTATAATTGCCAGATTCTCCAAAATCAAACAACTACATCTTTCACATTTGGAAGGTCTCGTCCGTCTTTTTACCATTGATAGGTTATTAGCCCATCTTGTTTGGGAATGGAGAGTTTTAACTTTTTCGGTTGGGTTAACTTCGCTGTTGACTGTTATGGAAATGACGTTTAGATCGTCGTTAAAGGGGAAATTTTGCGAAATTTATCATTTATTATCTTTCGTTTCTTGGGTAAATAGAGCTATTTTCTCATCCTCAGTCGGAATGAAGTACGGGTGTGACGTAATCAGAAATATCTGTAGTTAAATTATTATTAGTTAACACCTTATACGAGTAATCGCCTTCAATTGGCGAAATTCATTGCAATCCTACGCCCGTATCCGAAAGGGTTACTTCGAAAGCCAGTAATGAACTGTTAAATCGTTCTCTGAAATTGAGGATAATTTTGTATGCCTGCCTAATCAAATTATTTTCATTATTTACCAATTCATAAATGGTTAAACTGGCATCTTTCAGTTGATTATTACTGAGAAATTACTTCACAAAGGCAGGAAATTTTGGATCAAAATTTACTTGGTCGGTACTCGTAAAATTAATAGCAGAAATTTTATCAGCTTGCACACTTCCTTACCGTAAGAATCCATTATTAGCATCAAAAAATACATTTACGTTTATATTTTTGTCCGTCTGAATCGTCAATTTATAGTCATCGGTTTGCGTAGAAGATTTCATTACCTCATACGCCGTAATGATTTGAGCTATTGGATAATTACTGAGAATATACTATTTGATGGATGCTGGAAGGGTTTTGATCGTTCCAACTAATTCAGTAAAATCAATAATATCTCTTTAATAATCTACCAATAATAACACTTTCCCTTTTGGAGATACAAAATCCGTTTGTCAAGTTTTGTCTGCTTCCAAAGGCTTGAAAATGAAGAAAGCAACTTCTGTGGTACATGTGTTTAAAAATCTTCGTAGTGGCTTGTGGAATAACAGGTTTCGAAGCGTGCGTCAAAAGTGTGGGGCAAATTGTTTTTAGGACAATCTTTCAAGATATTTAACAGTTTAATTGGTTGTTTCAGAATACTTCATATTAAAAAATGTGATTGCCCCACACTTTTTGATGCACTCCTAATTTGTAATTTCCCTAATTTGTCCATAATGATATTGTTTTACATAATTAACCTAACTCCACCAAGTTCTGATACTTGGTAAGGGAACTGATTACCAGGTGAACCGATGAACATAAAGTTTTTAGGGATACTCCACTCAAGAGACAATTTATTTATCATGTCTGGTCCAAATGTGCCTTCTATTTCTATAAACTCAATATCAATTTCTGGATATGCTCTATCCAATACTTCAGCATCTACTTTCAAAAGGTCATTATTATCTCCTTCTTTTTTAACATTAACAATTTTTATTTTTTTAGTAGCTTCATTTATCTCGACATATTGCATTACTTTGTTTAGCCCTGCCACATTATCCCCTTTCGTAAAAAAAACAAATTCCTGCGAATTAATTTTATTATGAATATTTTGGAGAAAAACATTACTTAATAACACCCATTTTTGGACGGGTTTATAAAAATATTCGATGGCTTCGATAAGTAACTTTGTTACGGTAGCTCGATTGAGCATGATAACGACGAATATTAATGCTGGAGTTAGGTAACGGATAAAAGTATAAAAAGATGAAATATTCAGATAAATATTGCCAATAAATGCCGTTCCTACAAATATGATAGCGATTACGACTGATAGCCCACTGGCTCTTTCAGTTCTACGAAGTTTTTTTCGTTTGAATTTTAGCAATAAATTCCCTAATCCAAATAAAGCCATTACTGCCAAAAATGAAAAGGTATAAACGCCCGCTAAGGCTTCTAAATTACCTTTGGTGGCATACAAAACCGAGATACAAAGTACAAAAAAGGCAACAACTATTCTATAATTTACACCTTTCCTGTTTTGTTTCAAGAAGAAATTTGGTAAAATTCTATCTAAGGTAATGCGTTCCGCAAGTCCCGTCGTACCTACAAATGACGTAAGCACCGCCCCACTCAGTACCAAAACTGCATCGATAGAAATCAAGATAGCCAACCATTTTCCACCAACAGTCTGACCCAAAAAAGCCAGTAAAGATTCTTTATGTTCGCCCACAACAGCGAGTGGTAATACACAAATCACTAAAAACGCAATAAGTGGATTAAAAAAACTTACGACTGCCCACATATTTCGGAGCGTTTTTTGGAAAACCCCAATAGCTTGTTCTTCTACAAAGTTTGCCGAACTCTCGAACCCAGAAATCCCCAACATGGCAGCAGCAAAACCCAGAAATAAGGCATTCGTAATACTTCCAGATTGTAGGGGCAATGCCCAATTTATGGTGAGTGTTGTGAATCCATTATTTAATAAAAACCAAATAGTAGTAAGCACCAAAAGCAAAAGCGTAGAAATATGAATGATGAATATTCCTACTGCTACGATTGCAGACTCACCGATGCCAGAAATGGCTAAAAACATGAATATTGCCAAAATAATAATCGTTGCCAAAGTAATATTTAAACTTTCAACTAAACCATGTAAATAGTGCATAGCTTCATTTGCAGAAATCACGGCTGTTGCCATATACGACAAAATCGTTAGTGTAGCGGCAAACGATGCCATTTGTTTGGTGGTCGTGTTCAATAATACGTTATACGCACCTCCATTAAGGGGAATAGCCCCCACAACCTCGCCGTATATCTTTCTGAATAAGAATAAGACAAAAGCTACTACCGAAAGTGAAACCCAAGCAAATTGACCTGCGTATAAAATGGTGAGTGCCGAGACGTAAAGGCAAGATGAGCTAATATCATTTCCACAAATTGCAGTAGCTTGCAATTCGTTTAATTTTTTGTGTATAGTGTTCTCCATAAATTAAAGTATTGTTCAATTGATATAAATTTACATTACAGCCATAATTAATTAGGTATGACGGGAATATAGGTGAGGATGATAGTTCCGAGTCTTTTATCAAAACCCATAATAGGAGTTGAAACTTCCCAAAGTTTTTCAGACTTTTTCACTACTAAAAAAGAATCAGATGTAAATTGATTAGGTTGAAACAATACTGAGGCAGATTTTCCTTCAAAATTCTTATCAGTCGAGATTCCTATACTTCCTTTTTGATCAATAAAACTAACCATTCTAATGTTCTTTGATTTGACTAAATCATTTATAAAAAGCATAATTTGCTCATTATTATTTCGCATCAGTTCGGCCCTGACTGTCCAAGATAGTGGCTTGCAGAAGTTTCTAAGCATTTCTTCTGAATTTTGGTTGATTACTGCATTTGCCTTTTGGGTATATTGCTCTTTCACTTGTGTTATTTGATGGTCTTTCCAAAAAATAACAGCGAAAAAGGAAAGACCAACTCCCAAAATACCACTTAATCTTAATGGCCATTTCTTCTTAGAGGCACTTTTTTTTACGAGTTCGTTATCTATATTGCCCTTAAAGTTTAAGTTAATATCTTGATTTTCCATAAATCCTTGTTTTCAAAATGATTTAAATTGTATGGTCCTAAAATAGTTCTAAATATATTTTACAGAATTATAAAGTTTTGTTCTGTCAGGTTAACAAAGATGTCAGTAACTAACAAATTAATTATAATTCTGCCTATCAATGGCATCCCCATTAATTTATTAAACCCTTATGATGCCTTGCTACTTTATCTAATTTTTGCTCTAACTTCCGTGCCTTTGTTTCAAGATTCTGAATAGAAAGCAAAGAATCTCCATTGGTATTTTCTAATTTAGTATTGGTTTCATCCGTTTTCCCAAATTTATCAACTTGTTTTACGTCCATCACAATTACAGCTTCCTCTGCGGCATTCATCAAATCGTATTCCTGATTAACGCCAACTAATTTTTTCTTATTTTTTTCAATTGATTTCATCAAAGAAACTTTTTCTTTACTCACTTTTTCAATTGTTTTAACAAATTTTTTTGTTTCATCAGTATAATATTCGTTGAGAAATTACTGTAAAAATTGATTAAACATTGAATTTAACCTCGCAAACTCATTTGGATATTCTTTTGTTCCGATAAAATAATCATCATCAAATGAACAAAAAACTTTCATTAAAGAACCGTCGGCAACCTCCGTAATAAGTGCCTATAAGTTCATCCGTTTATCTGAAATACTGGCAATTATTGTGTGTTCTAATTTCATCAACTCATCATCCGAAAACAAACCAATTGTGTGATACTACTGGTAGTAGTCGCAGTCGTATTGAGAAAAACAGAAACACCCCCCGTGTAATTAATACTCACCCAATCGTTTTTACATTCCTCATTCAAATCACCGATTTTTATAGATCTTGTTTTATAAATAACACTCATTATAATTTCCACATTGGCGATAGAAGAACTGCCATCAAGTATACCGCTGGTAGCCGTACTACGGAAAACAGAAACCATACTACCAAAATAATATTTATTATTGACAACCATCTCGGGTTTGGCATCCACATTCAAATCACTGATGATTATAGGAAGGAAGACTTTAATAGGAATAGTTATATGACGAAATTGAACCTACATTAAAGCTTACTGTAGGGGCAAAAGAACTGCTATATACACTAACGCTCGAATGTCACTTTTAGTCCAATTTTGCTGTAAATTTTTAGCGCTATTTTGCGTATTTAACACCTCATTATTTAGTTGTAATCTCAAGTGAAAATCAGTAATTGATAGCTATATTACATCTAACAGGAATATTCTGGTAGAAATGACTTAATGATAGATGATATTTTATACGCAAAATAGCACTAAAATTTACGGTAAAATTGTACTAAAAGTGACACACTATAATTAGGGAAGTAAAAATTCTGAGGAACCCGAGACGATTTTTATACGTTCTTTTAATTTTACCCCAATGATGTATTTTAAAAACCATTCAAAACCATCAACAGCACATGAAACAATCATTACTACTAATTAGCCTTATTTTTATAACCATTTTCAACGCTTTTTCTCAACAAAATACCTCTACCATCGGACCAGAAAATGGAGCTTTGATCATTGTAGGTGGTGGTAAAGTTCCGGCCGAAGTTTGGGCAAAATTCATTGAATTAGCGGGTGGAGAAGGCGCAAGTATTGTTGTAATTCCTACTGCATTGGGTGATTCGAGTATCAATGCGAGTAAAGGTTTTTCTTATGAAAAGGAATTACTCGAAAAATTTGGTGTCGCTAAAGTTACCGTCCTGCACACCATCGACCCCAAAGAAGCTAATACCGAAGCCTTCATTGCACCACTCAAAAAAGCGACGGGCGTTTGGTTTGTGGGTGGCCGACAATGGCGTTTGGCTGATTCTTACCTCAATACCCTTGCTCACAAAGAATTTAAGAATTTATTGAATCGAAATGGCGTTATTGGCGGCACATCCGCAGGTGCAACGATTCAAGGTTCGTTTCTTTTTCGGGGAGACTCTAAATCAAATACCATTTTAGAAGGCGACCACCTTGAAGGACTGAATTTTATCCATAATGTTGCCATCGACCAACATATTTTACCCCGCAATCGTCAGTTTGATTTGATTCCCACCATTAAAAAACACCCAAATCTTTTAGGAATTGGAATCGATGAAAGTACGGCAATCGTAGTAAAAAAAGACCAATTTGAAGTCCTCGGAAATTCGGTTGTTGCCATTTATGACGTGACCAATTTTGAAGGACAAGCAAAAAATCCTTCGGGAGAATCTGGGAATAATGGACCATTTTTCTTCCTAAATAAAGGGCAAAAATTTAACTTGAAAGACCGAAAAATTTTAAAATAGCGGTTCTGAGTTTATACATAGTAACAGTTTATGAATACCCCAATCGCAAGTCACAAGTTGTTGTATATTTTTATTCTCAAATACTACGATGATTTAGCGTTGAGACAAGCAATTGAGAAACAATTGTGCCATATAGAATTAATGAATCGTTTTTCAAAAGCCGTCTTCTTTGGGCAAAATCAAGCGTTTCAAGCGGCTACCCAAAAAGAACAAGAACACACTATTTTATGCCGAAGTATCATTCAAAATGCCATTGTGCTTTGGAATTACCTATATTTATCAGATTTACTCTCAAAAGTTGAGCAACAGGAAGAAATTGAGGATATAATATTGACGGTTAGGAATTCAACTTCACTTACTAGGAAGCACATCAACTTCATTAGGGAGTACGACTTCATTAACGTATTAAATAACAGGAAGTTACGATCTGATATGGTAAAATTAAAGGGTTGGAAATATCAAAAGCCGTTAGAAATACAATTGCATCAAAGTGTTGATAATTAGCAAATTACAAGACTTATTTTATTGTAGGCTCAAATGGTGATTACAGCCCATATAAGTATTGAATCCTAACTCAGATTTTGGTCCTCTTTGGCACCAGTAACCGATGTAGAGGAAAGTTTTGAAGGAGTAATGAATTAAAATTAATAATATTTGGCAATTTTAAGACAGAATGATTTCATTTGTAAAAAATTGAATATAATGATAAATTTTGGTCATATTGTTTTTTTTGAAGTTGCCAAACTATTAAGTTTTTCAAGAGCTTCCGAAGCGCTCTATATTTCACAGCCATCGGTTAGCAAGCATATAAAAAACCTTGAAATTCATTATGGTATTGCATTATTTGAGCGGAAAGGTTCAACCATTACGCTTACCGAAGAGGGACAAATTATTTTTAAGTATTTGTCAAAAGCTGTTGAAATCAATAGCTTGTTAGAATTTGATATTTCTACTTTAAAAAATACTTCCTATGCCCGAGGCTCTTTGGTGATTGGTGGATGTACAACCGTTGCATTATATTTAATTCCAAAAATATTATCACGTTTTCATCACAATTTTCCTGAAATCAAACTTAGGCTAATCAATCGAAATTCCGAAAATATACTAAAAGCTCTTCTGAACCATGAAATTGACTTTGGTATCATTGAAGGAAAAAATAAGACTACACTCGCCAATTATAAATTTTTTATGAAAGATGAAATCGTTGCGGTGTGTTCTTCAAGGAGTAATTTGGCAAAAAAACAAGAACTTCCATTAACAGAATTAGTTAAAATACCCATTGCACTTCGAGAAAATGGCTCCGGAACGTTAGCGGTATTGGCTACTGCTTTAGAAAAGTTTGGTCTCAAACTCAGCGACCTTAATACCCAAGGAATTATAGGAGGGACGGAGGCACTCAAAAATTTCATTTTAGAATTTGATTGTATTTGCTTTCTTCCCAAAATTTCAGTGGCAAAACAAATTAACAATGGTGAATTAGTCAAAATCAATTTTCCTGAATTAGAGATTCATAGAGAATTTTATTTTGTACAACGCCAAGGAGAAGAAAACAACAAATTAGTTAGGTTATTTATCAAACACGCTAATATTACTATTTAAAATCGTTATGCCGTATAACTTTTTAGAATTTGCTTTCTTTCATTAAGCCATTAGTTTTGCAAAAAAAACTTCAATGAAAGTCATAGCCTCTCAAAGCCATATTTCTTTTTTGCAATGCCATGCTTGCAAAAAAGCATATTCTCCAACAGAAATTGCCAGTATTTCCACTTGCTGCGGTCGTCCACTCGTTGCACGATATGAGTTTAATGATTATTTCCCCAAAAACACTTTGGTAAGCAGACCTGCCTCCATGTGGCGTTATGCAGAAATGTTACCTTTACTCGACATTAAAAATCGAGTAAGTTTGGGAGAAGGCTTTACCCCCATTTTGAAACTTCAAAAACTCGCAACCAAGTATAGTTACCGTAATCTTTCAATGAAAGACGAATCATATAACCCAACGGGTTCGTTTAAAGCAAGGGGTTTAAGCATGGCCATTTCAAAAGCAAAAGAATTTGGCGTACAATCGTGTATTATACCAACCGCAGGAAATGCCGGTGGTGCCATGGCGGCCTATTGTGCTTCAGCAGGTATTGAAGCCACGGTTGTTATGCCAACCCACACACCAAAAATTTTTAAAGACGAATGTGAGTTATTCGGAGCAAAACTAATTTTGGTGAATGGTTTGATTAGCGATTGTGGAAAAAAAGTGGCTGAAATGAAAAAAAATGGTAGTTACTTTGATATATCCACCATCAAAGAGCCCTACAGAATTGAAGGCAAAAAGACCATGGGTTATGAAATTGCCGAACAATTGAACTGGCAATTACCGGATGTGATTATTTACCCTGCTGGAGGCGGAACGGGTCTTATTGGTATTTGGAAGGCATTTCAAGAAATGATAGAACTCGGTTGGATTGATGCTAAAAAACTACCAAGAATGATAGTCGTTCAGGCAGAAAATTGTTGTCCCGTAGTGGATACTTGGAATAAAAAACAACCGAATTGCTTACAATATATTGGCAAACCATCCATTGCTAATGGACTGGCTGTACCAAATCCATTTGCAGAAAATATGATGATAGAAGTATTACGAGATTCGGGTGGTGTAGCTATTTCGGTTTCTGACCAAGAAATGATAATGGGAGTGAAAGAAATAGCAAAAGCAGAAGGATTATTGATTTCTCCAGAAGGTGCAGCTACGTGGATTGCCCTTCAAAAACTTCATGAAGCAGGGATAGTAAGCGAGTCAGAAGAAATTTTATTACTCAATACCGGAAGTGGCTATAAATATCTTGAAAATATTGCGTAAATGGAGTACATCAAAAGTGTGGGGCAGTAACATTTATAAACCAAACGAATAATTTTAAGGTAATCACTTAAAACACTATTTCTGTGGGGTTAAAAAATCAAAAAATAGTTGCCCCACACTTTTTAATGCACCCAAAGACTCCCACTGTAGCCGTTTTAATGACTCAGAACGCTCAACCTTAATTCCCTTACCAACCACTCTTTACAAATTAAAACACTTCAAAACTGCCAAAGTCCAACAGAATTGCCATGTTATTTTGGGAGAGGATAAGCATTACTATTCTATCCCTTTTCTTCATGTGGGAAAATATGTAAAACGCTGTTATACGGCTAAAAATGTTGAGATTTATTTTGAATTTAAACGTATTGCTATTCATGCCCGCTTCAGAACTAAACATCAGTACACCACTTTAAAAGAACATTTACCCGAAAAACATCAATGGGTTATGCATTGGTCGGTGGAATTCTTTACTAAACAGGTTCTTCGTCAATTTTGGTGAAAGCTTAATTCTCCTTTAAAATCACAGATGCTTAAATTCTCATATTCTCCTCTTATTTCTAAATGGGCGGGTTGTTGGTGAAAATTTGTTTTCTAAAACTGCATGAGAAAATACTTTTCACCAGAATTGACGAAGAATCTCATTCATCGGAATATACATAGTGTTTTAATGGTTTCTCCTACACTTGATTTTGAATTAAAATTGTTTAAAATTTGATTGTCAAGAGATTAATTTAAAATAAAAAGCCATAACCAAATTGCATTTTTGGTGGAAATTAAGAAAAGTTGAATATTTCCCACGGTCTCCATAAAATATTTTAGTCCTTCTTTATTAAATTACGTATAAGTGATTTTATGTACCATCAAACTATTTTGGACGCATATATGGTAATATTGAAGGTATTTATTTGACAATTTTATGATAATTGAACATTTGAATCTTAGATATAACGATATGTGCTATTAATTTTTTTATTCGTTTGCTTACTTTGCATCCTCCAAAAGGCATTTTGATATTCATATATTTTATCATTATTTCCGAAATATTTTGATGGAAGTTTGAAGGTTAGAAATAAATGATGTAGATGATCATACCAAATCGAATAATATAGTAAAATCCAAAAATAATAAACAGTACTAACTATTTTTTAAAACGTATTACCAATTAGAACATTTATATCAAAATGAGTATGAATTATCACAAAAAAATAAAGGCATTTTTTAGCACAACCGTCTTCTTTGCTCTTGCATTTAATCAGTCTTTTAGTCAGAACAAAACTCAATCTCTTAAATCTGTTTATCAAGACGATTTTCTAATTGGTACAGCCTTGGGAACAGAACACATTCTCGAAAAAAATGAAAAAGCTAATCAATTGATTAAGCGGGAATTCAACGCCATTACACCAGAGAATATTATGAAATCTCAATTGATTCATCCCGTCCAAAATAATTACAACTTTGGTATTGCCGATAAATACGTCGAATATGGACAGAAAAATAACATGTATATTGTAGGTCATACATTAGTTTGGCATTCACAATTACCTGCTTTTGTGGGTAAAATTAAAAGTTCGGATTCAGTACGTATATTTATGACCGAACATATAAATACGGTTGTGAGTAGATATGCAGGGAAAATTAATAGTTGGGATGTGGTAAACGAAGCATTGAACGAAGATGGTACGTTACGAAAATCAGTTTTTTTGAATAAATTAGGTGAAGGTTATATCAAAGAAGCATTTGATTTGGCAGCTAAGGCAGACCCGAAGGCGGCCTTGTATTATAATGATTACAATATTGAACATCCTGCCAAACGCAAAGGAGCCATTGAACTCATTAAAAAACTTCAAGCAAGTGGTACAAAAATTAATGGTGTGGGTATTCAAGGACATTGGAGCATCAATAATCTTAATCTAAAAGACATTGAAGAATCGATAGTTGAGTTTTCAAAATTAGGTGTTAAAGTAGCTTTTACAGAATTAGACCTGACTGTATTACCTAATCCTTGGGATTTGAAAGGTGCCGATGTAAATCAACGATTTGCCGAAAACCCTGCCATGAATCCCTACAAAGATGCTTTGCCCGATTCAGTTCAAACGGTGCTTGCAAATAGTTACAAAGAAATTTTCAAAATTTTATTGAAACACCGTGATAAAATTAGCCGAGTAACTTTTTGGGGAGTTGATGATAGTCATTCTTGGCTGAATGGTTTTCCAATCCGAAATCGTACTAATTATCCTCTGTTGTTCGATAGAGCTTTAGAACCCAAAAAAGCTTATCAGGCTGTATTAAACTTAAAAGCAGCAAAATAACTCAATCAATATGAACATAAATAAGCAAGTACAGAAATTATCAGTTTTGGAGAAAGTAGGCTATAGTTTGGGAGATTTAGCAGCCAATTTGATATTTCAAACATTAATGACATTTTTAGCCTATTTCTATACCGATGTCTATAAAATACCCGCAGGAAAAGCCAGTATCGTAATTTTTACAGGTGGCATTATCGGTGCATTTTTTAATATTGCCATGGGTTTAATTGCCGATAGAACCAATACTCGTTGGGGAAAATTTCGCCCTTAGATTCTTTGGACTTCCATTCCTTTTGGGGTTATTGCGCTTTTAGCATTTTCTACGCCCAATTTTAGCGAAGACGGAAAAGCAATTTACGCTTTAGTAACCTATCTATTATTGGTACTGGTTTATTCTGCTAATAATTTACCTTACTCTGCTTTAAGTGGTGTAATGACGGGCGATATGTCCGACCGCAACAGTTTATCATCGTATAGATTTGTGGCGGTAATGGTTGCTCAATTCATTATTCAATCATTATTATTGCCTTTAGCGATTTCACTTGGACATGGCGACAAAGCAGCTGGTTTTGAAAAAGTAATGTTTTTCTTTGCTACGGTTGGAGTTGTTTGTTTCTTAATTACGTTTCTTACAACCAGAGAAAGAGTAGTATCTGCCACACAAGAACGAAATAGTATAGGTCAAGACCTTTCAGATTTAGCAAAAAATCGTCCGTGGGTGATTATGCTTTCTTTAACGATTCTGATTTTCATTACGTTATCGTTAAAAGGCGGTATGTATATTTTCTACTTTAAATATTATCTCAATCCAGCCGCTCAAGCTACATTTTTGCAAGAAATTGGTTTTAATCATTTCATTGAAGGGTTAAATAATTTCATTACAGGCTTAGGATTAGGAAAATTTGAATGGCCCGAAGATGCTCCAACTTCAGCCAATAGTTTATTCAATGCTGGCGGAATTATTATGATGATTGTTGGTATTATGTTTTCTAAACCTTTGGCTGACAAATTTGGGAAACGTAATGTCTTTGGCATATTCCTGACACTTTCAGCTTTGTGTTTAATCATGTTTAACTTCTATTCCAGAGATTCCATCGGAATAGTATTTATCACTCAACTTTTCCACGGGCTTACTTACGGGGTTACGATTCCATTATTATGGGCGATGATTGCCGATGTGGCCGATTATAGCGAATGGAAAAATAATCGCCGAGCGACCGCCATCATTTTTTCTGCCATGATTTTTGGTTTGAAAGCTGGTTTGAGTATTGGTGGATCCATTGGTGCTACCTTATTATCAACATCAGGATATATTGCGGAAAAAGTTGACCAAACGGCAGAAGCAGTATCGGGCATTAAAATGTCAGTTAGTATTTACCCAGGAATCATTTTTATTTTGGGGGCAATTTTGGTGATTTGGTACGAGATTGACAAAAAAATGGAATTGAAACTTGAAAGAGAATTAAAGGAAAGAAGAAACGCATAAAATTGCAAAAAAATGCCAGAAGAAAGCATAGTACATATTGATTTTGAGGAGTTGAATCGTAGAGCCATTTCTCAACCGCTTGTAAAACATATTTTTACCGCCGACCCATCAGCTCACGTATTTGACGGTAAAATTTACATTTATCCTTCTCACGATATTGAGGCTGGTATTCCATTCGATGATTTAGGTAGCCATTTTGCGATGGAAGATTACCACGTAATTTCGATGGATTCTGTTACGAGTGAAGCCGTTGATAATGGTGTAGCGCTGCATGTAAAAGACGTGCCGTGGGCCGAACGCCAAATGTGGGCCCCCGATGCTGCCCATAAAAATGGGAAATATTATCTGTATTTCCCCGCTAAAAAAGCAGATGATATTTTTCAAATTGGCGTAGCAGTAGCTGATTCGCCAATCGGGCCATTCGTGGCAGAGCCGTTACCTATTGCAGGAAGTTATTCAATTGACCCAGCCGTTTTTGAAGATAAAGATGGTTCTTTTTACCTATATTTTGGTGGACTTTGGGGTGGACAACTTCAAAGTTATCGCAATAATCAATATTCAGCCGAAAACCAAGAACCTGAAGCCGATGAAATAACGCTCAATCCATTAGTAGCCAAACTTACCGATGATATGCTGGGCTTTGCGGAAACACCGAAAGAAGTATTAATATTGGATGAAAATGGTAACCCAATGTTGGCAGGCGACAATGATAGACGTTTTTTTGAAGCTTCTTGGTTGCACTTTTATCAAGGAAAATATTATATCTCGTATTCTACAGGCGATACACATTTTCTTTGTTATGCGACTGGCGATAATCCTTACGGACCTTTTATCTATCAAGGTCGTATTTTAAATCCCGTAGTTGGTTGGACAACGCATCATTCTATTTGCGAAGTAGATGGCAAATGGTACTTATTTTATCACGATTCAAGTCTTTCAGAAGGCATAACGCATTTACGTAGTGTAAAAGTTACTGAAATCACGTATGATGCTGATGGAAAAATTCAGACCATTGAGCCTTATCGTTAATACTTCTGATATTTTAAGAATGGGGATTTCAAACAATCCCCATTCTTAAAGTTTAAATGACATCAAGCATTTTCTTCAATACGATTATTAGTTAGTCAAAATTTATTAACTCAAATTAAACAAGCGTAATTCCTTATCATCTTTTCAGATGTGTCGGGTATTCCTGTGATTTATTGGGAGCATATTTACGCTCTTAACGAAGATATTAATTCAAAAAATCAACTACATGAAAAATATTATTTTCAGATACTTCCCATTTTTAAGTATTGTATTTTCAATCATTTCAAATGAAATCTATGCCCAAAGTGATGCTTCATTTTACAACGAAGTAAAAACTTATGTGAATCCAGTTTTGCCTGGCGACCATCCCGACCCAACGATGATAAAAGTTGGCGATGATTTTTATCATTGTGGCTCAAGTTTCCATTTCACACCCTATATGCCAATTTATCATTCCAAAGACCTTGTTCATTGGCAAATAATTAGCCGTGTATTACCACCACAAAAAGCAAACTGGGTAACCGACAAACCTTCGGCTGGAACGTGGCAAGGAGCAATTAGGTATTTTTACGGTTCTTATTGGATTTACTTTTCAGCAAACGGGCAATGGTTTTCAAAAGCGGATTCTCCAACGGGCCCTTCGACTGAACCTGTTCAAGTAAAATCAAATCCCAAAACTGGACCATTAGGATATGATAATTCTATCTTTGTGGATGATGATGGCAAGCCTTATATGGTCATTAAAAATGGCCAAAAAACAAATCGATTACAAGAATTAGGGAAAGATGGGCAACTTACTTCCGCCGTGATTGACCTTGGTTGGATAAACGCCAAACTACAATACAGTTGGGCGGAAGGGCCAGTAATGTGTAAACGTAATGGCTATTATTACTATTTTCCGGCTGGCGACGTATCGGGTGGGCAATATGTACTTCGAGGAACGGCTTTAACTGTTGATTCAACTAAATGGGAACGCCTTAGCGAGTTTTTCAAACCCATTTCTGATGCTAAAGTAGGTTTCCGTCGTCCAAACCATATTTCTGCCCCGATTCAATTGGCAGATGGTACTTGGTGGACAGTCGGACAAAGTTATGAAAAATACAATAGTGATGATTGGTCGGGCTTGGGTCGTCAAACTTCCTTGTATCCAGTTATTTGGGAAGGCGATAGACCTTGGGGAATGGCTCCAACAACTTTACCTATTGAGAAACCTGCGTTGCCAAAATCTAATATTTTATGGAGAAGCGTAGATTCAGATGAATTTGACCAAACACCTTTAGCTTTGAGTTGGCATTTTCTTAGTAAAAAAGATGCGAATACTAACCGCTATTCGTTGGATGCACGAAAGGGATGGCTACGTTTAAGTTCAGATAGCGTTCGCACAAGTATCGTACAGAAAGAAACTGACCATTATTATTCTGTCGTAACAAAAGTTGATTTAGATGCCTCAGAATCGAGTCAGAAGGCAGGAATTTATCTGACCAATGGCGACCAAACGGTATTTGCACGTCTTTACAGTAGTTTTGAAAATGGCAAGACAATCATCTTTCAATTCAATAAAACCTCGTAAGCAATTCCCAACACGTTCGGAAAGGTAGTATGGCTAAAAATAACCAGAAACCAGCACGATTTAACGGATACCATAACTTACTAATTGACCTAAATCTAAAAGCAAAAAAGTACCCTTGCTGGCAGGTAAAACTGTAAATACTTACCAAAGTGGTATTTGTACAAGCTTGAATAAAATTATTGCTACTTTACCACAAACAATCAAAAATGCCCATGTAATTTCATCGAGTGGTTGTACCGGTGCTACAAATAATTTACATTTTAATGCAGAAGGTTATCGAGAACTTGGCCAACGCTATGCAGCAAAAAATGCTTTCTTTAATGGGATATAATTAATTTAAGTCAATAGTTTTACCTATTAAATTCAAGTGTTTATTTAGGTTATCTATGGTTGTGAAAGTGGAAAATAGATAACCTTTTTTATATTCATTCTTGCTTATAACTACTACAATTTAACTTTCATGAGGTAAATCTCATTACCTACTCAAGCCTTTATTCCCGATAAAAGCTATTCCTTTCGGCCACAATTATCGTTGACATCTCTCAACATTTCTCCTTTAGAGAACAGAGTCACGATTTTTTGAATAATAATGGTGTTAAATAGACACTTTCTAAGTTTACTGAACATTAGTAATACATATTTAGTGATTAATGCTACTCTATTTTTAAGTCATCTACTTACTTTGCAACAGTAATTTCATATTATTTATTAAATTAATCATATTTATTCATCTATGAAACACATCAACCTATCCATTTCAATCACACGAAAAAAACTGTGCTTAGTCGTATGGTGCGTATCGCTTTTGATTGGATTTTCGGGCTTTTCGATAAAAGCTCAAACAATAAAAGGGACTATTAAGTCCGCTTCAGGAGAAACAATCCCTGGAGCCACAGTTGTTGTTAAGGGAACTACCCGAGGCACTAATTCCGGCAAGAATGGAAATTTCTCAATTACTGTTTCACCAAAAGAAACGTTAATTTTTAGCTCTGTTGGTTTTAAGCCTCAAGAAGTTTTGGTCGGTAACAAAACAGCCATCAATGTTGTGTTGGAAGAATTTCAATCGGCATTAGACGAAGTGGTAGTTGTTGGTTATGGGAAACAGAAGAAAGAAGGGGTAGTTGCTTCCGTTACCCAAACTTCCAGCAAAGAATTAGAACGTGCAGGAGGAGTTTCGAGTATTGGTGCTGCGCTTACAGGAAATGTACCGGGTTTAATCACAAATGCCAGTACAGGTTTGCCTGGTGCGGAAGATCCGCAAATTATTATTCGTGGTCGTAGTTCTTGGAACAATTCTGATCCTTTAATCCTGGTTGATGGTGTAGAGCGGCCAATGACCAGCGTTGACATTAGCTCGGTAGAGAGTGTTACTGTATTGAAAGATGCTTCGGCTACGGCTGTTTTTGGTTCAAGAGGAGCGAACGGTGTAATTTTAATTACTACCAAACGTGGTAAAACGGGTAAAGCGTCAATCAGAGCAACTGTGAATACAATTGTAAAGGCTCCGTCTAAATTACCAGCGAAATATGATTCTTATGACGCTTTGAGTATCAGAAATGAAGCCATTGAATACGAACTTACTACCAGACCTGAAGGATGGAGAGATTATTTACCACAGGGAATTCTCAACAAATACCGTAGTCCGTTAAGTCAAGAAGAAGCCGAACGCTATCCAAATGTCGATTGGGAAAAGGTTCTATTTAGTTCTTACGCTATTTCGAACAATGCTAACTTGAATATTAGCGGGGGAACTAATCTGGTAAAATATTTCACCAGTGCAGATTTCTTACAAGAAGCCGATTTGTTCAATGCTTATGACAATAAGAGAGGATACCAACAAGGCTTCGGATTTAACCGTCTCAATGTTCGTAGTAATTTAGACTTCCAATTAACCCCAAGCACCCTTTTTAGAACCAATCTTTCGGGTTCTTATGGGGTCAGAAAAAGTCCATGGGGCTTTACAGGAAATCAATATGGGCCGTGGATTGATGCTTATAGTGCATCTCCAGATTTATTTTTGCCAAAATATGCGGATGGTTCATGGGGTTTCTACGCTCCTAATCAAGCAAGAGCAGAAAACTCTGCTTTAAGTCTTGCCATTGGCGGTTTGCAATACCAAACTACTGCCCGCATCACAACAGATTTCACCTTAGATCAAGACTTGGATATGCTCGTGAAAGGCTTGAGAGCTTCGGGTACTGTATCATTAGATAATACTTTCATAGAATCAGACCGAGGCGTGAACGACCTTTATAATGGTACTCAACGCAAGTGGGTGAATCCAGAAACAGGTGTCGAAACTTTTCAGCAGGCGGTTGATGGTATCACAGGTTTCGATTTTCAAGAAGGCATCAAATGGGCACCCGCTGCAGGGGTTATTGGGGCAAGTCAGCGTCGTTTATTTTATCAATTACAACTGAATTATAATAGAACAATTGCAGGCTTACACCATATTACCTTAATGGGGCTAACCAACAGAAACATCTTTGCCAACGGTAGTACAATTCCATCTTATAGAGAAGACTGGGTATTTAGAACCACATACACACTTAATAATAGGTACACCATTGAATACAATGGAGCTTATAATGGTTCTGAACAATTCGCAAAAGATTACCGTTTCGCCTTTTTCTCGTCAGGGGGTGCAAACTGGGTTATTTCGAACGAAAAATTCATGAAGTCTTTGAAATTTGTTAATTCATTAAAATTAAGAATGTCTTACGGACAAACAGGTTTTGATAATTTAGGCGTAAGATGGCCGTACTTAGAACAATGGGCTTATGGTGGAACTTCAAGATTAGGCGTAACGGGTGAAGGAGCCGAACAAAGTCCTTACACTTGGTATTCACAATCTACGGTTGGAAACCCAACGGTACAATGGGAGGAATCAGAGAAATTCAATTTAGGCTTAGATTTCGAGCTTTTCAAAGGTTTTCTGAAGGGTAAAGCTGATTTCTTTCAAGATAATAGAAGTAAAATTTTATTGACGGGTAGAGCAGACGTGCCAAGTTATTTTGGTGCATCTCCTCCAGTAGCAAACTTAGGAGCGGTGAAAGCAAGTGGCTACGAACTTGAACTTCATTTTAACAAAAATTTAGGAAAATTTCGTTTGTGGGCGGATTTAAACATGACTCACACGCAAAACAAAATTATAGAACGAGCTACCCCAGAGTTGTTGCCAGATTACCAAAAACCCGAAGGAATGCAAATTGACCAATCTTATTCTTATGTAAATAATGGTACATACAATACTTGGGATCAATTGTACGGAAGTGCAGCACATAACGTGAATGACAACCAAAAATTAGTCGGAAACTACTATTTGGTGGATTATAATGGCGATGGAGTTATTGATTCACAAGATAGAATTCCTTATGGGCATACTGGCTGGCCACAAAATACTTACAACGCTACCGTAGGTTTGGATTGGAAAGGAATATCAGCCTTTGTTCAATTTTATGCGGTTAATAATGCTACTCGACAAGTAGTTTTTACAAGTCTAAGTTCGCAAAGCCATACGGTTTATAAGGAAGGCGAATATTGGTCGCCACAGAACACTGGTGGAATACCCATTCCACGTTGGTTGACAACACCATTTGGCGATTATCGTGGTAATCAATATATGTTCGACGGTTCTTATGTAAGATTGAAAAACGCAGAAATAGCCTACACCTTTACTCCTGAACTTAGTAGAAAATTTGGACTCAGTAGTCTAAGAATCTATCTGAACGGTAATAACCTTCTTGCTTGGAGCAAAATGCCTGACGATAGAGAATCAAATTTTGCGGGTACTGGTTGGGCTTCACAAGGGGCTTATCCGACCGTAAAACGATATAATTTGGGTTTAAACATTACTTTCTAATCAACAAAATCATGAAAAATAGAATAAAACTTTTGTGTATTGCTGTAGTTTTTTCCATGACTTTTGGAGTGACTTCATGCTCAGATTTTTTGGATCGTGATCCTCAATCACTCGTGTCGGAAAAAGACGCTTTTAAAAACTTTGTCAATTTTCAGGGATTTACTGAAGAACTATATCAAACGATTCCAGACTTTACGAATGCTTACTGGACTAACTCTTGGAACTGGGGTGAGGATGAAATTCAATCTACTGCTCAAAATTTTCACTTCGGTGTAAAAATTGACAATGGTGATTTCTGGGGTTGGCAACGAAATTTTGATGGTTGGCAAGCTGGTTGGATGGATCGTAATACCAATTTAACTAATGATGACCGCTTTGCGAAATCACTCTGGGGATTAGGCTGGTATGGCATTCGGAAGGCTAATTTAGGTTTAGAAAATATTGATAAACTTACCGATGCCACACCAGAAGAAAAAAGTTTAATCAAAGGTCAATTATTGTTTTTCAGAGGGTGGTATCACTTTATGTTTATGCAGTATTTTGGTGGCTTACCCTACATTGATAAAGTATTACCAGGTGACCAAAAATTAACGTTACCTCGCTTGAAATACAGCGAATGTGCGGATAAAGCCGCAGCGGATTTCAGAGAAGCAGCCAATTTATTACCCACTAACTGGGACAATACAACTGCGGGTAAAAGAACCTTGGGCAAGAACATATTACGTATCAACAAGATAATGGCGCTCGGCTATTTGGGTAAAAATTACCCTTGGGCAGGTAGTCCATTAATGAATTCAGTATCGGGTGGTAGTACTTCTTATAATGCTGAATATTGTAAAAAAGCGGCTGATGCGTTTGCAGAATTACTTAGTTTATGCGAAAATGGCGATGCTCCTTACCGATTGATACCTTTTTCACAGTATTCTACTAACTTTTATACAACGGGTCAAAACTGGCAAATTCCAGGAGGAACTGAAGCAATTTTCCGTGGACCTTACTACGGAGCGAACAATTCAAACTGGGGTACAAGTAAACAATATAGCCCACTTGTTATCAGCGAAGGCGATGTAAAATTTGTTCCGACTGCTAATTACGTGGATAATTACGGAATGGCCAACGGATTGCCCCTTAAGGATATCACTAAAGCAGATACCGAATCGGGTTTCAATCCTGAATATCCATGGAGAGGCAGAGACCCCCGTTTTTACAATGATATTATTTTTGATGGGGTCAGAATGGTTGCGGGAAGTATTCCAAATGCCAACGAAGTAAATAATCGTTACGCCAACTTACAAACAGGCGGCTCTTATCGTGATATCGCCACTGGTAGCCGTACAGGGTATTTACTCTTTAAGTTTGTTCCAAGAACAGCCAATAAATATGACCAGGGGTATGGCTATGACAAAAGTCTAAACATTCACTTGCCGTATATGCGTTTAGCAGATGTTTATTTGATGTATGCCGAAGCCGCTGCACAAGGATATGGCTCGGCGATGGGTAAATCGGGAAGTTATGCTAAAACTTCAGTTGATGCTATCAACGTCATTAGAGATAGAGCTGGCGTTGGACACGTGGATACGAAATTTTTAGGTTCTTTGGAGGTCTATATGGAAGAATTAAGACGTGAACGTGCGGTAGAACTTTCATTTGAAGGCCATCGTTTTAATGATCTTCGTCGTTGGTTGATGCTTGCTAAAAATCCTTACACACTGAAGAAATCAATTGAATTCGACAGATCAGCTACGCTTGATCCAGCCAAAGATCCTAAAGAAAATAGAGTATTGAATATCAGAGAGTCTGTCATCTTAGAACGCAAATTTACAGAAAAACATAACTGGTTACCCTTGAAGGTTAACGACGTGAATTTGTATGTTGAATTTGCTCAAAATCCTGGTTGGTAAGACAGCAATTTATATAATCAGAGAATCAATTGATAAACGAACAAGAAATGAAGTTTATAAAAATAATAATGGGTTTGTGTCTTTTACTGGTCATGTCAACAGCCACCGTAATTGCACAGGATACCCCAACAATTAAAATTAAAGGCACAGTCGTCGGCTCGAATAAACAGCCACTAAGTGGCGCAATTGTCAGTAGTCCCGAAGAAAACGAAAAAGCGGTTGTCACGGATGCCTTTGGAGCTTTCACCATTGAAGTTCCAAAGCATGTGATGCTTTCAATTTCTTCTCCTGGTTTTAAAGCCAGAAATATTACTGCCACAGAACAAATCAGCGAAATTGTGCTGACAAAGGAAGAAAATATCGAAAAAGTACACGCTGCATTCCGTGATGTTGATAAAAAAGATTTGCTTGGGGGAGTTGCTTCGGTCAATGTAACGGAGTTGCTTAGGAAGAACTATTTTACTTATTCACTCGATAATATGGAATCACTGGTTCCTGGTTTTAATGGAAACAGTAATTGGGGAATTGGGAATTATCTATTCATGATTGATGGCGTTCCTCGTGAGACTGGAAGCGTTGTACCCACCGAAATTGAGCAAATTGTGTTTTTGAAAGGTGCAAATGCCGTGGCTTTGTACGGTAGTCGTGCAGCAAAAGGTGTGGTTAATGTAATTACTAAAAGAGGAATTGCGGGGCAAAGCAGATTTGACCTTAGAATCAACAGCGGCGTAAATGTTCCTAAAGCTTTTCCTCGTTATTTGGGTTCAGCCGAATACATGACATTATATAATGAAGCCCGTAGAAATGATGGATTGACAAATTTATATTCGGAGACTGATATTTATAATTATGCTTCAGGAACCAATAAGTATCGCTATCCAAATGTTGATTTTTACTCACCCGAGTATCTAAGTAATTCTTTTGGCAACTACGATGCGACTGCCGAAATTTCGGGAGGAAACGAAAGGGTAAAATACTATACAAATTTAGGTTTTGCAACCTCAGGCTCACTCTTGAATTTTGGTGAAGCAAAGAACAATAACAATTCAGATCGTCTTAACTTCCGTGGTAATATTGACGTTAATTTGAATGAATTTATTAGCCTAAATGCCGATGCTACGGCCATTTTTAGCACTGGTCGAGGGGTAAATGCTAATTTCTGGAATAGTGCAACAACGATTCGTCCAAACCGTTTTGCACCACTTATTCCGCTGAATTTAATTGAAAAAGAGGATGCTGCATCACAGGTTTTAATTCAAAATAGTAATAACATTATTGATGGACAATATTTACTTGGAGGAACTCAATTAGACCAAACCAATCCCATCGCTACTATTTATTCGGGAGGAAATAACCAATACGCTAACCGTCAATTTCAGTTTAATACAGGCCTCAAAATTGACCTTAGAAATGTATTGAAAGGCTTAAGCTTCAAATCTAATTTTGCGGTAGATTATGCAACAGAATATACCTTGTCTTATAATTATTCTTATGCTACTTATGCCCCTACTTGGAATAAGTATAGCGGTACTGACCTTATTAGCAATGTTGCTATCTATAATCAGGACGCAAAATCTGGAACTCAGAATGTAACGGGGAACAGATATCGCCAAACGATTTCATTTTCGGGACAGTTTAATTACGATAAAACGTTTAATGAAAATCATCATTTGTCGGCTATTTTATTGGCGAATGGATTTCAACAAGCGGAGTCTGCTGTTTATCATAAAACCAGTAATGCAAACTTAGGATTCTTGGCAAGCTATCACTTTAATCACAAATACTACGTGGATTTTAGTGCCGCTTTTATCCACTCTGCCAAGCTTCCTCCAAGTAATCGTCAGGCTTTCTCTCCATCAATTTCTTTAGGTTGGAGAATAAGTCAAGAACGTTTCCTTAAAAATTCGGAAGTGATAGATGACTTAAAATTGACCGCTTCTGCAAGCATTCTGCATACCGATCTTGATATTCCAAATTACTTTTTATACCAAGGTATTTACACAGGTGCTGGTTCTTGGTATGGTTGGAAGGACGGTACGGGGATTCAAGCCACTGAATCAAGAAGAGGAGATAATCCAAATATGCAATTTCCTAAAAGAGAAGAAATTACAGTTGGGTTTGAAGGTTCGTTTTTCAAAAAATTCTTGACTTTAAATGGGACGTTTTTTGTCAATAAATTTTCAGGAAATATTATTCAAGCCTCAGTTTTGTTTCCAAGTTATTTCACAACTGGTTTCCCTGTTTCGTCTTTTATTCCCTATGTAAATTACAATGAAGACAAACGAATTGGTTTTGATTTCGGAGCAAGTATGAGTAAAAAATACGGTGAAATAAATTGGACTTTGGGCATTAATGGCACGTATTACGAAACTGTCGCTACTAAAAGAGCGGAGTTATACGAGAATTCGTACCAAAATCGTCAGGGCAGACCACTTGATGCGATGTGGGGTTTACAAAGTATGGGATTATTCCAAAATCAAGATGAGATAGTCAACTCTCCATCACAAACTTTTGGTCAAGTAAAACCCGGTGATATTAAATACAAAGACCAAAATGCCGACGGTGTTATTGATAGCAGAGATGAGGTTTATTTAGGGAAAGGTGGTTGGTTTGGGTCGCCATTGACATTAGGGGTAAACTTAACCGCACAATGGAAAAAGCTTAGTGTATTTGCCCTATG
>NZ_CBABQS010000037.1:0-42228 GCF_964672035.1 Arcicella sp. | reverse complement strand
TTTCTGGCAAACAAAAAGATGCTTCTAAAATCTTTCATGCCGATAAGAAAATGATACATTTAGATGGTGATAAAATTGGCTATTTGATGTCGGAAAAATCGTTTAAAAACTTTCAATTAACGGTTGAATATAAATGGAATACTGATTCTACCGTTATTAGAAAAAGTAACAAGAAAAACAGTGGAATTATGTATTTTGTACCAACCACTACGCCCGATACTTTATGGCCAAAAGGCATCCAATTTCAAGTAAAGGAAGGTGCAACGGGGGATTTTGTGTTTCTTCAAAAAGTTGTTTTAGAAGTAAAAGGTAAGAAAACAGAAGCAGGAAAAAGTGTAACTTCAACTCGTTTTGAAGATGCTGAAAAACCTTTTGGTGAATGGAATACAGTAATTATCACTTCTTCAAACGGTAATGTCAAACAAGAATTAAATGGAAAATTAGTCAATGAAGGGACTCAAACGGAGATTTCGGAAGGGAGAATTTTATTGCAATATGAAGGTTATCCTATTGATTTTCGGAAGGTGGTTATAAAGAAATTATTGTGATATTTATCTCAAATTATCTACTTCGGAAGCCCTAAAAATAAGCAATAATCTAAATTAAATTATGCTAATAGTCAAAAATATACATAAAAATTACGGTTCTCTACCTGTACTAAAAGGTATTGATTTACATATTCAAAAGGGCGAAATTGTTTCCATCGTGGGTGCTTCGGGTGCGGGAAAAAGTACACTTCTGCACATTGCTGGAACGCTTGACAGACCCGATAAGGGACAAGTTTTTATTGCCAATCAAGAAGTTACGAATCTCAAAAACAACGACTTAGCAAAATTTAGAAATGAGAAATTAGGCTTTATTTTTCAATTTCATAACCTACTTGGAGAATTTACTGCTTTAGAAAATGTTTGTATGCCTGCTTTTATAGGAGGCATGGAGAAAGGAGTAAAGGAGAAGGCAGAGGAGATTTTGGTTTTGCTTGGGTTGAAAGATAGAATTCATAGTTTGCCATCGCAGATGTCGGGTGGGGAACAACAACGTACTGCCGTAGCTCGTGCCTTAATTAATTCACCTTCCATTGTTTTTGCGGATGAACCTTCGGGAAATTTAGATTCAAAAAATGCCCAAGAATTGCATCAGCTTTTCTTTGATTTAAGAGATAAATTTAATCAAACTTTTGTGATTGTTACCCACAATGAAGAATTAGCGAATATGGCGGACAGGAAATTGGTGATGCAAGATGGGCTAATAATTGATAATGGACAATTGATAATTGGCAATTAAATTGTCCATTATCAATTGTCCATTATATAACTTACGCTACCGCAAAACTCGAAACAGTTTTCGCTTCCAACGTTGATTCTCCCATTAGGAAAATATCAGTGGCACGAGCCGCTTCACGACCTTCCGAAATTGCCCAAACTACCAATGATTGTCCTCTACGCATATCTCCTGCGGCAAAAACTTTATCAATGGCTGTTTGATAATTATGAGCTTTTACGTTTCCTCTTTCGTCAAATTCTAAGCCTTTTTCTTCTAATTGAGCCAACAAACCTTCTCTTTGTGGGTGTAAGAAACCCGCAGCAATCAAGGCCAATTCAGCAGGAATTTCACGCTCGTTTGTTTGAACTTGTGATGCTTTTCCGTCCTTCACTTGCATTACAATATCCGCAATTTTGATACTTTTTAAATTACCATCAGCATCACCCAAAAATTCTTGAACGGCAATTGACCATTGACGACCCGTTCCTTCTTCGTGCGAAGATGAAGTTCGCAACATCATGGGCCAATTAGGCCATGGCGTTTGCTCGGCTCTTGAAGTTGGAGGCATCGGCATCACTTCGACTTGCGTGATCGTCTTCGCTTTATGACGATTTGATGTACCCACGCAGTCAGAACCGGTATCTCCACCACCAATTACTACTACGTTTTTATCGGTTGCATAAAGTTCTCCCATTGGATAATCTTTACCCGCATGATTCACAAAACGTTCGATACCCGCAACTCTTTTATTTTGTTGTGAAAGGAATTCCATCGCTGGATAAATACCTTTTAAATCTCCACCAGGAATAGGCAATGTTCTTGGAATTGTTGAACCTCCCGTAAGTACAACCGCATCAAAATCTTCCAATAAATCTTCAGCTTTGATGTCTTTTCCAACGTTAGTATTCGTTTTAAAGACGATACCCTCTTGCTCCATTACGTCCACCCGGCGTTGTACAACCCATTTTTCTAATTTAAAATCAGGAATGCCGTATCTTAATAATCCTCCGATTTTATCAGCACGTTCAAAAACCGTAACGGTATGACCAGCTTTATTCAACTGAGCGGCTGTTGCCATTCCCGCTGGGCCAGAACCTACCACTGCAACCGTTTTGCCTGTTCTTTTTGAAGGGATATTTGGTTTTACCAATCCATTTCCAAAAGCATATTCGATGATTGATTTCTCGATATATTCAATCGTCACGGGTGGTTTATTGATTCCTAATACACACGAAGATTCGCAAGGGGCAGGACAAATACGACCCGTAAATTCTGGAAAGTTATTCGTTGAAGATAAAATCTCGTACGCATAAGCCCAGTTTTGATCATAAACGGCATCGTTGAATTCTGGAATAATATTTCCAAGCGGACAGCCATTGTGACAAAAAGGCACACCGCAGTCCATACAACGACTCGCTTGCGCTTTGACTTTATCAGTCGTAAAATCAATATCTATTTCTTTATAATCTTGGACACGTTCTGCAACGGGTCTTTTCTTAGGAGTTTCTCTGGTTACTTCTAAAAATCCTGTGGCTTTTCCCATACTTTGATTTCGGATTTTGAAATTCGGATTTTGAAAAATAACGTCCGAATTTCATATTTTTAGTAAATTAGTCTTAATAGAATTAATGTCAATGAGCAATTTCTACCTGAATATCACGATATACTACATTCTTATCTTCCAACACTTCTGAATAAGAAATTTCTCTCATCGCCAAGGCTTTCTTGAAATCCTGTGGCATTACTTTCACAAATTCTGGTAAAGTTGCAATCCAATTATCTAAAATTCTTTTTGCCACTGCCGAGTTTGTATATTGTGCGTGTTGTTGTAAGTACAATCTGAGGATGTTTTCATCTTCAATTGTCAATTCTTCGATGGCTACCATTTCGGTATTTAGCTTTGGAGCAAAGTCTTTATTTTTATCCCAAACGTAAGCAACCCCACCTGACATGCCAGCGCCAAAATTACGTCCAGTATCGCCTAAAATTATGACTAAACCGCCCGTCATGTATTCACAACCGTGGTCGCCAATACCTTCCACAACTACTTTTGCTCCAGAGTTACGCACACAGAAACGTTCGCCTGCCATACCTCGTAAATAGGCTTCGCCGGAAGTTGCCCCGTAGAATGAAACATTACCAACAATTGAGTTTTCAGTTGGAACGAAAGTGGCTCTTTTGTTTGGATAAACTATCAATTTTGCTCCACAAAGTCCTTTTCCGATATAATCATTTGTATCGCCTTCTACTTCAAAAGTAATTCCATTCACCGAAAATGCACCAAAAGATTGTCCTGCCGTACCCGTAAATTTCACGTGAATCGTATCATTTGGTAGGCCTTTGGCTCCGTATTTCTTCGTAATTTCGTTTGAAAGCATTGTTCCAATGGTACGATTTACGTTGATTACGTCCATTTCTGCCGTCACTTTTTCTTTATTATCTAAGGCTGGTTTCGCAATTTCTAATAATTTCCAATCTAACTGAGCTTGCAAACCGTGGTCTTGGTCTTCTTGTTTGTAAAGGGCAACGTCTAAGGCAATTGGTTCTTTGTAAAGGATGGGCGATAAATCCAAATTTTGTAATTTCCAGTTCGTCAATCCTTCTTTCTTTTCTAATCTATCCGCTTGTCCAACCATTTCGTTTACCGTTCTGAAACCTAATTCAGCCATGATTTCACGAAATTCAGTTGCCAAGAAAGTAAATAAATTAACCACGTGTTCGGGTTCTCCGGTATATAGGGCACGTAATTGTGGGTCTTGTGTTGCCACACCAACTGGACACGTATTCATGTGACATTTACGCATCATAATACAACCTGCCGTTACCAAAGCCGCCGTAGCAACGCCGAATTCTTCTGCACCCAAAAGAGCAGCCACTGCAAGGTCTTTACCCGTTCTGATTTGTCCGTCTGTTTGAAGCGTAACCCGTCCACGCAACTTATTACGAACTAAGGTTTGATGTGCTTCTGCCAAACCAAGTTCCCAAGGCAAACCAGCATGACGAATGGATGAAAGTGGCGATGCACCCGTTCCACCATCGTGTCCTGCAATCAGAATATGGTCGGCGTGAGCTTTCGCAACGCCTGCCGCAACCGTTCCAACACCCGCTTCTGATACTAACTTTACTGAAATACGAGCCTCACGATTCGCATTTTTCAAGTCAAAAATCAATTGGGCTAAATCTTCAATTGAATAAATATCGTGATGAGGAGGTGGTGAAATTAACCCTACGCCTGGCGTTGAATGGCGGGTTTTTCCAATCCAATCATCTACTTTATATCCTGGTAACTGTCCGCCCTCGCCTGGTTTTGCCCCCTGAGCCATTTTGATTTGCAATTCAGAGGCATTGGTTAAATAATGAGCCGTTACCCCAAAGCGTCCAGAAGCCACTTGTTTAATGGCTGAGTTTAATGAATCCCCGTTGGGTAGTCTCTCAAATCGGATTGGATCCTCTCCACCTTCTCCTGAATTTGATTTACCACCAATTCGGTTCATCGCAATGGCCAAAGTGGTATGGGCTTCGTAAGAAATTGAGCCAAACGACATGGCACCCGTTGCAAAACGCCTGAAAATACTTTCGATAGGTTCAACGTCTGAAATGTCAATTGATTTGCCTTTTTTGAATTTCAGTAATCCACGCAGAGTTAAAGATCTTTCGGCTTGGTCATCAATTAATTTTGAGTATTTTTTATATAGAGCATAGTCATTTCTCTTGGTCGATTGTTGCAATAAGTGAATCGATTCAGGATTAAATAAATGAGCTTCTCCACGTTGTTTCCATTGATAAATACCCCCAACTTCCAATTTTGGATTAGTTACTGGCACTTCTGGATAGCCATTTTTATGCTTGATCATGGCTTCCTTCGCAATTCCTTCTAAATCGATACCACCAATTCTTGATATTGCCCCCGTGAAATAAGTATCAACTACTTCTTTGCACAAACCTACAATTTCAAAAATTTGCGCTCCTTGATAAGATTGAAGCGTCGAAATTCCCATTTTAGAGAAGATCTTTAATAATTCACCATTAACGGCTTTAATATAATTGGCTTGCAGTTTTTCGTACGAATAATCAACTTGTAAAATACCTTTTTCTTTCATGCCATTGATGGTCTCAAATGCCATGTACGGATTCACCGCCGATGCTCCAAAACCAATTAAAGTGGCAAATTGATGCGTTTCCCAAACATCTCCTGCTTCAACTATTAAACCGACTTGGGCTCTTTTACCTTGACGAATCAAATGATGATGTACTGCCGCAACTGCTAGTAAAGAAGGAACGGGAGCGTGTGAAGAATCAACGCCACGGTCTGTCAATAAAATAATTGCGTATCCGTCATCAACGGCATCTTCTGAATATTGACAAATTCTATCCAAAGCTCTTTTCAATTCGCCCCCTTTTCCATTCGCACGGAAGGTCGTATGAATTGATTTTGTGTGGAAGTTTTTATGGTCAATCCAACGAATTTTCTCAATCTCTTCATTGGTCAAAACGGGCTGACGAATTTCGATTTGACGACAATGTTCGGGCGATTCTTGCAATAAGTTTTTCAAACCACCAATATCCGAGAGTAAAGACATTACTGTACGTTCCCGAATCGAGTCAATAGGTGGGTTGGTTACTTGGGCAAAAAGTTGTTTGAAATAATATGACAAATGCTGTGCTTGGTCAGAAAGGATTGCTAACGGCGTATCAACGCCCATCGAACCGAGGGCTTCTTTACCCGTTTCAACCATTTGAGCCAACAAAACTCTTAAATCTTCCGTTGTAAATCCAAATACTTGCTGACGTAATAAAAGTTCTCTCTGGAATGGCGTGCGGTATTCTGCCCCTGCCTTTGGTAAATCTTCAACTTTGATTTTATTGGTTTTCAACCACTCGCCGTAAGGATTTTGTTGACAAATTTTCTCTTTTAATTCGCTGTCTGGAATTATTCTACCTGCCTCCATATCAACCACAAACATTTTGCCTGGTTGAAGACGACCTTTTGAAATAATTTTAGCGGGGTCAATATCCAAAACGCCTGCTTCCGAAGCCATGATTACGAAATCATCATCCGTAACCCAATATCTTGATGGACGTAAACCATTTCTATCTAAAGTTGCCCCGATGATTTTTCCATCCGTAAACGAAATAGAAGCTGGACCATCCCAAGGCTCCATCATAGCAGCGTGGTATTCGTAGAAATCCTTTTTATATTGTTCCATTTGCTCGTTTCCATCCCAAGCTTCTGGAATCAACATCATCAAAACGTGCGGAAGCGAACGCCCACTCATGTATAATAATTCGATGGCATTATCCAAAACGGCTGAGTCTGACTGTCCTAATTGAGCAACTGGCAGAATCATATCCATCTCTTCTTTTGTGAAGAATTCGGACTCAAACAAAGCTGATTGGGCTTGCATCCAAGCAGAGTTACCTTTTACGGTATTTATTTCACCATTATGACCGATAAAACGGAAAGGCTGAGCCAATTTCCATTCTGGGAAAGTATTGGTTGAGAAACGAGAGTGAACAATGGCAAGTGCCGAAGTGAATTCCTCTCGCTTCAAATCTTCAAAATAATTGGGAACTTGCATGGTTGTAAGCATACCTTTGTAAATAATGGTACGAGCAGAAAGCGATGCAAAGTAAAATTTATTATCAATATGTTTTACGGTTTCATTGATTACACGAGCGGTAGCTTGACGGAAAACGTACAATTTACGTTCAAACGCCATTTCATCCATTAAATTGACTGGACGTTTAATAAACAATTGTTCCATTTGAGGCTCAGTATTTCCTGATTCAGCCCCTTGAATTTCTGAATTATCACACGGTACAATTCTGTAGCCTAAGATTTCTAAGCCTAATTTTTTAGCCTTCCGAGTAATAATATCCTTACATTCTGAACGAGTTGCTTCGTCTTTCGGAAAGAAAGTCATACCTACGCCATATTCACCCGCCGTAGGAAGGTCAATGCCTAATTTTGCACATTCTTCCAAAAAGAATTCGTGAGGAATTTGAAGCAAAATTCCCGCACCATCACCTGAATTTGGGTCACAACCACAAGCGCCACGGTGATCCATGCGAATAAGCATCTGAATTGCATCCGCCACAACTTTATGGGATTTACGCCCTTTCATATTTGCAACGAAACCAATTCCGCAAGCATCATGCTCAAATTCTTTTCGATACAATCCTTTATTTTCTGTATTAATCATGGTATTAGTATTTGGCTTTTTATGACGAAACAATCAAAGATTGAAGCTGCTATTTTGGTATAATTTAAGATTAATCTTCTCTCAACAGAATAATCTACTTTGTGTTTACGTAAAAAGTTGTGATTTTATAACTTAATTGATAAACTACCCAATAAAATGAAGGTTTAGACAATCAAAACAAAATTTAATGTACTGAAATAACCAAAAACGTGTACTTTCTATTTTGCTGTTACAAATATATACAATAATTTCTTTGGAAAAAATAGCGTTTCACCAAATAATCATTGGTCTTATACATTTTCAATATTATGTAAAATTTAATCTTGGTTAGGTACAATTTTTAAAAAGTAATTTTATATACTTATTTTGATTATTTTAACAGAAATTTACTTAAAAATAAGTATTTTAGATATTTAATAATGTTATTTTTTCAAAAATATAACATTAACTATCCAATAATTAAACTACTTTTTCAATATTTAGCAAAAAAATGAATTGAAAAAATATTTTTCAAAAAAAATACTGAAATTCATTTTGTTTGAAAATAATTCAGCAAATTTCAAGACTTTATGGTTGAGAAATTTCCAAAGAATCCTGCAAATGATGTAAATTATTGTTCAGATAAAATGATAGTTTAATCTACAAAACAATCCAAAAATCTGTAAATTGAACATCAATAATCATTCTATCATATTTTACTTGAAATGGACTTAGAACCAGCGTTTCGAAACGTCAATAGAATAGCTTTATTCTCGGCTATTAGGTTAGGTATAGTATCCATGTCAATCTGTTTATACCGAACCCACTTGATTCAAAAACTACAATACGCCAAAAAAAATGATGACTAACACAACCATTTGCCCTAAAATACTGTCTTTATAAAACTATGAAACACTTTTCCTGGACAATACTTTTAACCATCTTCACTCTTACACCCATATTTGCAACGCATATTGTGGGGGGAGAAATTGAATTATCGGTTGTGAAAGGACAAACTGGAGCGACTCACAGGGTTAACCTAAATCTTTATTTTGATGATATTAACGGGGATAAAGGAGCAATAACTCAAAATATTACCTTAGCTTTTTATAGAAAAAGAGATAATCAATATATGGGTTTTTCCACAATTCCAATCGTTAACAATTTTCTTATTCAATATTCTAATCCAGTTTGCGCCCAAAATAATTCTATTAGAACGAGATTGATTCAATACAGTGATTTAATTTATTTAGATTCAAATCTTTTCAATGATCCACAAGGTTATTATATTGTTTGGGAAAGATGTTGTAGAAATGGAACCATTACAAATATTCAGAATCCAGGTGATGCTGGATCAACATTTTATTTATCTTTTCCTCCGCTTTCAATAAATGGTTCATTTTTTTACAATTCATCTCCTTCATTTAAAGTAGTTTCTGGTGATTATATTTGCCTTAATCGGCCATTCACTTTCGAATTTGGAGCAAATGATTCGGATGGAGATAGTTTAGTTTACACTTTACAAACCCCTTTAAACGGATTTAGTACAAAAGATATTGGAAATATTGAACCTTTTCCAAAAGGAAGTAGCAATTATCCAGTGATTCAATGGGGTTCGGGTTATAATCTCAAAAATATTATGTCTGGCCCTGACCCTCTGAAAATCAATTCAAAAACGGGACAATTAACTGTAACGGTTGATAAAGAAGGTTTATATGTTTTTTGTGTTTTGACGGAAGAATATCGAAAAGGCATAAAAATTGGCGAAGTCAGAAGAGATTTTCAGTTGAAAGCCATTGATTGTCCTATTAATAACGCCCCAAAGGCACTTTTTAGAGAAAAAGGTAAATCAGAAATCTATAATTCGAATACCATCATCAACATAAAAGCGGGTGAAAAAAGGTGCTTAACCATTTTAGAGACCGATTCTGATATCAATCAACTTATCAGCATGAAAATTGTGCCGATAAATTTTAAAAATGTGCCAACCATTATCCCTTCAACTATTCTTATTTCATCCACAAAAGATACCCTTAAATCGGAGGTTTGTTTTGATGAATGCTCAGAATCTTTTGATGGAAAACCTTTGATTTTTGACGTTGTGGCAACTGATAATGGATGTCCGCAACCACTTACCACAACACTTAGAATGCAAGTGTATATTGAACCACGATCTAATGCTGCACCAGTTGTTAGCACGGATTTGCCAAACCAAAAAGGAGAAGTTTTACTTGGTAAAGTATTAAAATTCAATGTATTAGGTACGGATAAAGACAATGACAATATCACGGTAACGGCTCGTGGAAGAGGATTCACGCTCGCATCAGTAGGAATGAGTTTTGCCGATGCTTCGGGGATTGGTAAGTTAACTTCGCCCTTCAATTGGATCCCCATTTGTGACCCAAATCGAAAGGATGATTATATTGTAGATTTCATTTTGACGGATACTCGTTGCGGAAGAAATTTGAAGGATAGCATTTCAGTAACGTTAATGGCAATCAGACCTTTAAGCGACCCACCCGAAGTAAAAACCAGCCTTGTAAATAATGTAGTTGAGGTAATTTTGGACGGTACTGAGCCACAACCCATCAATTTTGATGTAATTTCAACCGACCCAAATTTTGACCCTTTGAAACTTTACGCTCAACCAAAAGGCTTCGATTTGAAAGCTGTGGGCATGATTTGGGCGGACAAAGATGGCGTGGCAAAAATTATAAATCCATTCGCTTGGAAACCTGATTGTAGTTTATTGAAAGGAAAAGATAATGCAGAATACAAAATTGATTTTATTACGGAAGATAATTCGTGTAACCCAAACCGTTTTGATACCGTTTCAGTGAAAATTACCCTAAAAAACAAGATTGCCAATTTTGATATTTTCAAGCCTGCCAACGTTTTTACGCCGAATGGAGATGGGAAAAATGATTATTTTGCATTGGATTTGCCCGAAAATAATTGCGCCGAAAAGTTTGAATTCATTGAGATTTTTAATCGTTGGGGAAGTTCGGTATATAAATCAACCGATAAAAATTTTAAGTGGACGGGAGGGGAATTTTCTTCGGCAGATTATTATTATTTTCTAAAATTTACGGTGAGAGAATTTAAAGGTTGGATTAGTTTAATTCGTTAAGTATCTGATTTTAAGAAACTTAAATTAAATTCTAAATTTGGTAAAATATTTTCTCCCGAAAGAACATTATCAAATCCAACAATTAAATCAACTGTTCCATTGGCTCTAAAAATCCTCACTTCTTCACTTTTCGGGAAAATCAACCAAGCCAATTGACAACCGTTAGCAATCCATTTGTGCATTTTTTCAACGGCATCCTTCAAATCATCAGAATTTGACATTAGCTCAATAACAAAATCTGGACAAAGTGGCGGAAATTTTGTTTGTTCCTCCAATGTTAAAGCATTCCATCGTTCATTTGAAACCCAAGCAGCATCAGGGGAACGCACCGCTGAACTCGGCAATCTGAAAGCCGTTGAGGAGTCAAATATCTTACCCAACTTATTTTTACGATTCCAAATTCCTAAATCAATGATTAAATCACTGTTTCTAATTCCTGTAATTCCTACAGTATTGGGCATAATAATTATGTTTCCGAAAGCATCTCTCTCGAATTTTATTGAGCCATTCAATAAACAAAAAGCATAGAATTCATCATCAGTCATTCGATGGTTTTCTAATTGTTTAAACGAATAGCCACTTTCATATTCTGAAGTTATAACCATTTGAAAGGAAATTATTTTTAATAATCAAATATACAAATTTATTTAATTGAGAAATACTTTCCCAAAATAAAACCGCTGAAACCTTCAAAATTGAAAGTTATCAGCGGTTTTGCCGTAAATAAATTATTTAGTTTTGGTAAAATTACAGGGATTCTTATGCTTTAGAAAATTTAAATATTGGCTTTTTGAATACATGAGGAGCGAGTCCAAAACCTGTTAAAATCAAACCAAATATTAACAACGTACTTGTGTGAGCAAAAAACTCACCTGATGCCAAAATTCCCATGACTAAAATGGTTGATAATGGTAGTGAAAACGCTAAAATCAACACGGCTAAATTCATGTCAAAAGTGCGTCTTTCTTTACTTAATTCCTTGTTATCTTCTTTCAAATTAATGCCAGAAATATGAGCAAAAGGCCAAAAACTGCATGAACTTAAGGGCACAACAACGGCCAATAAAACCATTTTGGGGTCTGTAACGTTGAAAATTGTAATAATCAAAACACTAAAAAGAAGCGTTATTCCTGCTCTAGATAACAGAATTGAACTCACTAATTTTATTTTTCCTTCTTTGAATTGAACGGCCATGCCAATATAAATCAACACCAAAGGAGTCATTAAGCTACTTGCCCGTGTGAATAATTCTGAAACTACTGTTGGCAAAGAAGTCATATTTAACCCAACTGAGAGAAAAATAATGGCCAAAAGCATGATGATATTGATGGGTTCTTTTACTAAACTCAATAATAAACTTTTTACCTTTCCTTTTTCATCGGTAGATTCGGTATGATTATTCTTTAAATACATTCCCATTGCCACGAAATACAGAAAATTCAAGGCAAAAAACTTATTTCCAACGTCTCCCATTGCGGCCAAAGCCAAAGAATCATCTCCTAAAAATTCGTTAATAAACGGAAAACTTGAAAGCCCAGGCGCTAATGAAGGCAATAACATCGTTAATGTTCTACCCGCTGAACTATTTTTCTCAATTCCGAAAATTGGTAAAATTACAGGTGTTAAAAAGAAAATAAAAAAGTTGAAGGCTAATATTAAAATTGGATAAATAAGGAGTGAAAAACTCATTTTAATTCCCATTAATGCGATGAAAACCGTAGCAGGAAGAGCGATAGATAAAATGATTTCTTTGATACCAGTAATTTCAGTTTTGTTTTTAATTTTAGATCTTAGTGCCAATCCTAAACCAATTAAAAGCAAAAGAATAAGTGTCTTTTGTAATGCCTCTATCATGATTATTGAAGTATTTAGGTTGATGATATATAAGTTATTTTACTAAAAATAACTTTAAAAATTCATGGCATGACTTTGAGTCATGCCATGAATAGATATTAGATAAAAATCTTTTTAAGATTAAGAAACTTCGCCTAATGCTTTGATAAACATCTTCATTTCGTCCATCGTACCCATACTCACACGGCACCATGATTTATTTTGAATATCAAATGCACGTACCATAATGCCTTTTGCAGTCATTTTTGTAAGGAAATCCTTACCATTCATGGAAATTGGGAAAATAACAAAATTGGTATAAGAAGGAATATATTTATAATTCATTTTAGTCAAATTCTCATAGACATACTGTTTACATTCAGTATTCAGTTTTTTAGTATTTGCCTGAAATTCTTTATCTTCAAAACTTGCAATAGCGCCTAAAATAGAAGTATGAGAAATTCCCATTCCACCACGAGTTATTTTTTGAATTTTATCTAAGAAAGCTGGTGTTGCCACGGCGTATCCTACTCGCAAACCTGCCATTCCCATAATTTTCGAGAAAGTACGAGCAATGATTACATTTTTGTTTTGTGATAATAATGAGACCATACTCTCAGTACCATTTCCTTCCGCCAATTCAAGATACGCTTCATCAATAAAAACTGGAACTTTTTCAGAAACACGTGAACAGAAAGCTAACAAATCTTTTCCTGCCGTGATGCTACCAACGGGATTATTTGGATTACAGATATAAACCATTTTTGTATCTTTATCAATGGCTTTTTCCATCGCATCTAAGTCATGCGACCAGTCTGGCTTACAAGGAATTGCCTTCCAAGTAGCGCCAGTTGCCTCTGCTACTCTAATTAAAGACATGTAGGTTGGATCAGCAGAAACTACATTTCCTCCTTTCATGAATAATACTAAAGCTACTTTTTCTAACAAATCAGATGAGCCTGGCCCCATCATGATATGGTCGGGAGTTACGCCTTCTTTTTTTGCAAGTTTATCAACCAAAGTATTTAATTCTTTCCATGAATAACGATTCCCGCCTGAAACTGATTCGGCAACCGCTTTCTTTGTACTCTCTGGTGGCCCGTAAGGATTTTCGTTTGCATTCAATCTTGCCATCATTACCGATACATTCGGACGTTCATCTAAGAAATGTTCTCTTAGCAATGGGCTATAGTAAAGGCGGTTTTTTGAATCAAGCGAAAACGAAGAGCCTGAGAAAGCGCCCACTGAAATGTGTGGTGCTAATGCTAAGCCACTGATAGTCATTAAACTCGACTTTAAAAGGCTACGTCTGTTAATAAAGTTTTTCATGGAAATTTTAAGTTTTGTTTGAATGATTTAAAATTAATGTTTTCTTAATAACTAAAAAAATTGATTTGTACAGGCTTTTAAAATAAAGAATTAACAAGCACATCAATAACCAAAAGGATTGTACTTATTCAAGAATACATATCTAAAAGTATAAAGTTTTTTTAAAAATAAAAGGAAATATGAATAAAATCCATTTTTGGGGACAATTATATTCATATAATTTAAAAAGTTAACTATATAATACAATTAATATAGCATTACGAGAAACATATTAGCTATTTAATAAAGTTTTTAGATTATTACTATGTTTAAAAAAAAGCTATTTAAGTCAATAAATATGCAATAATTAACAATATAAGTACAAATATAAACGAATATTATTAATATTATTGCAAATAATCAAATTATAGGATTACAAATAAAATATTTATTTCCTAAAAAAATTACAATATTTCAATATTTAAGTATTTATACTGACTTAAATATGAGTGTTTTAAATTACCTTAAAACGGTAAAAACGTTCAAGTTTCTTCTCACTTTAGGGTAATTCAATTTAGATGAATAATTAAAATCCAAAAGTGATTTTTCCATAAAAGAAAGCACCATTAAATCCAAATTGTTGTCCACCCGTGGTTCCCCACTTTGAAACGCCAGTTTGATTATTCTCAACACTTAGTTCATCAGGATACACATCAAAAATATTATTTGAACCCAACGTAACTCCTATACTTTTTCCTAATTGGTAATTCAAGGTAACGTCAGTGGTAACTTTTGGACTGAATGTTTGATCTCTACCGCCAGTAGCACTGTTTAAGTTGGTTTGGGTATTAAAAAATGTATAGTCACCAAATCGAGTTACTACAATTGTCGGTGTGAATTTTTTGAATGAATATGACCCTAAGAATACAAATTTATTTTGTGGAGTTCCGCTTTCGTAACGACCTCTTTGTTGACGGTCGAAGAATATTCTATCTTTCAAATAAGTTCTAACGTCTGCACTTCCAGTAGCCGTTAAACCCGCTGGTACGTGAACATCCATTACTTCGGTGTGCGTAAAATTTCCAGAAAGCGATAGATTCAACTGTCCTGGACCAACTCGGTTTTTGTAAGCCAAAACAATATCAACGCCACGAGTTCTTGTATCAATCGCATTCACAAAAAACTGGGCAGCATTTACATCTGGATAGTTTACCAATAAACCTTTCACCAAAGTAGCAGCCCCTTTTATAATTGGGTCTGTACTTCCAATTGAGCCAAAATCAAATGTTCCCGTTAAAGTAACTCGGTCTTGAATACTAATTTGATACGCATCAACGGTAGCCGTAAAATGTTTACCGATACGACTGGTAATTCCGATACTGGCATTATTAGAGGTTTCAGCTTTTAGAGATGGAATCCCAAATGATTTTGTTGCGGCATTATCATTATTAGCAACCAAAGAAAGAATTAAACTTCCATCCGATTGTGGTATTGATGTTGTAGCAGAATAATATCTTTGTTGCAAAGAGGGTGCTCTAAATCCTGTACTAACCGCCCCTCTTAACGAAAGGCTTTGTAAGAATCCATCTGGATTATCCACTAAAGTCAATCTTGAAGAGGTTTTCCAAGTAAGTTGGTCACCAAAATCGCTGTATTTTTCGTATCTCAACGCACCTGTAAGTAAGAATTTACTTGAAAATTCAGCCTCCACATCAGCATAAGCACCAAGATTATGACGATATTGATTTTGTGCATCGTTCGGTTGATAACCTGGGAAAACTTGCGCACCCGCTGGACGTACTCCTTTAGTTTTACCTCCTACGGTTGATACATAAGTTGTATCACCGTAATTTTTGTACGATTTTTCTTCACCTGCTACAATTTGGTAGTTTTCAAGACGGTATTCTGCCCCAAAAGCAACATTTAAGGATTTCAAAAAAGCACTTTCAACTTGTCGTGAAAGACCTAAGTTGGTTGTGTTCTGAGAGAAAATTAAACTTCCACTGTTAAATTTCGTAGGACTTGAAGCACCAATGGAAGCATTAATTGTATTTTGAATGGTATAATCAATTTGATTACGTCCCGAAGTATTGCTAAAATCTACATTCCAACCATTCGTTTTACTTCTAATCCCTGCCGTAAATGAACCATCAATTAAACGAGCAACGTTTTCACCGAGAAAACCTGTTGGATAAACCGTTGGAAAATATCTACTGGAAATATTATTAATAGTAGTTGTTCCATTTGGAAAACGATATGAGTTATTAGGATTAACACTATATTTTGAAGAAACCCCACCAAAAGCGTACAACTCAACATCTGTGGCAACTGGCAGAACAGCATTTATAAATAAGCTGGCATTATCTTGATTTCCATTACCACTTTTACTTGAGCTAAATCTATCCACACTTTTCTCTTTGGCATCTACAATTTCACTTCCTGTGCCAACTGCATACGGAAACCAGTATAATTTTGCACCTGTTAGTCTGTTATTGAATTCAAACATACCAGAACGATCTGTTGCTAAACGATTGTTTATTTGTCCTGAGATATTAATTGAACCTTTTTCTCCCAAGCGAAAGCCATAATTCAAATCAGTTAATGATGTGAAGCCATCCGTTTTATTGCGGTAACTTGTATTGTAAACACCCGCCATGGTTGAAATTTGACCAGTATTAACGCTTGATTTCAATACAATATTTACAACCCCAGCAATCGCATCTGAGCCATATTGGGCCGCAGCCCCATCTCGCAAAACTTCAATTCTTTCAATCGCTGATACGGGAATTGCATCCAAATCAGTAGAAGTAGAACCTTGAGAAGGCGTACCCAAGACATTAACCAAAGCACTACTATGACGACGCTTTCCATTCACCAACAATAAGGTTTGATCTGGGGCAACGCCACGCAAGGCGACTGGATTTATGTGCGCAGAGCCATCGCCACCACTCTGACGGTTAGAATTAATTGAAGGAGCAATAAAACTCAAAATTTGTGACAAATCAGTTCTTCCAGTTGCTTTAATCTCTTTGCTCGTGATTATATCTACGGGCACAGGAGATTCAATATTTGTCCGTGCATTTGTTGAGCGACTACCAATCACAACGATTTCATTCAAAAACTGCTCATTATCATCTAACTTAATATCAAGTTTAGATTTTGAGCCAACCTTAAATTCTTGCGATTTAAAACCCACAAACGAAACGATAAGTACATCTTCAGGTTTTGCAGAAAGACTAAACTCTCCCGTACTTCCTGCAATGGTTCCTTTATTCGTTCCTTTTATTTGTATCGAAACACCTATCATAGGAGTACTATCTTTAGCATCCACAATTTTTCCAGAAATCAGACTTTGCTGAGCAATCGCAATACCGTTAAACACCAGCAAGATTGCAAAAATGAATATAAGTTTTTTCATTCGGATTGTTATTTAAAGGGTTGATTAAATAATTAGTATATTTTTGAATTTCATGAGTATTTATACTAAAAAAATATGTAATGAGTATTTCTATTTGATTACAATAATTTATAAAAATTGTATTTTTTCAATATTCATGCTGCAATATATAAATCTATAAAAATCAAATCAAAATATTTTCAGAGTATATTTTATTTTTTTTCAAAAAAGAGGTAAAAATGAAAATTAAGATTCATAAAATACAATTTTTTCATTTTAATTATATTTTATGAATTGAAAAAATATAAAAATAGGTTTAAATAATTAACTAAAATAGGATATTTTTTGATATTTTTCTATAAATAGGTTAAGTATTTATTCCTAAAAAAGATATTAAACTCAATTATAATAAAAATTGGATTTTTATGAAAAAATAAATTTAATTGAATAGTGAATAGCCTAAAGGAGAGATTTCGATAAAAACACATCTCTTGATTTCAAAAATGGTTTTATTTGAGACGGGAAAAGAAATAAATGATGAATAGTATAGGCAGATAAGTATACTAAAATAGATAAAAATAATTGTACTTTACTTATTTTTATAGATAAGCAAAGACAGCCATTTTTATAAAAATGGCTGTCTTAAATACAATATGGGAAATAAAATAAATGACGATGGGAGCCTTTCAGTTTGAAAGAAAAAGAAGTGATATTAGGGTAGAATATGGTTTAAAATTACAATAATTCAATTGTTTGTCCTTCCTCCCCTAAGATTGTGTTTGGGAAAACGGCTCTTGCTTCCGCTAAAAGCTCGTCCAATTCCTTGTATCTTGATGAAAAATGGCCAATGACTAATTTACCAACATTGGCACGCTTGGCAATTTCGCCCGCTTGTTTAGCCGTTGAGTGATTCGTTTGTGTAGCACGAATGATTAGTTCATCTAAAAAAGTAGCTTCGTGGTATAATAAATCTACATTTTTGATAATTTCTATGATGGGTTCATTGTAAAGTGTATCCGAACAAAAAGCATAACTTTTTCCTTTGACCAAAGGAATTGTATATTCACGAAAATTGTATTTGACCGTAGTACCATCCTCGAAAAGTACATTTTTACCATCTTTCAAAGTTTTGATTTGCTCAATCGTTAAATCAGTAGGCATCGTTTCTTTGACTATTTTATGCTTCTGAAGTTTTTCTCTAAATAAGAATCCGCAACATTCGACCCGATGAATCAGAGGAATAGTCATTACGGTAATATGGTCATTCTCAAGAAGTTGATACGATTTTTTTGTATCAGTTTCAATAAAATGCAACTTAAAATTTAACCAAGCATCCGAGTATTTTAATTGAATCGTAATAATTTCGGATAATCCCTTTGGTCCAAAAACCCATAAATCTTCCGTTCTGCGGTGCATATTTAAAGTTGAAATAAGGCCAATCAATCCGAAATAATGATCTCCGTGAAGATGGCTTATAAAGATATATTTCAATCGAGTAGGTCGAAGTTTGTAGCGAAGTAATTGATTTTGAGTACCTTCACCACAATCAATCAAATAGCCATCTTGCTCAATTTGAAGATAATGAGCGGTTGGATTTCGTGCAAGAACTGGGGTTGCTGAACCAGTACCTAAAATTGTTACATTAAAACTCAATGTGTTTTGGGGTTATTTGTTATTGGATGACTGAAAGGCTATAGAAATCTAAGCTTTGTATTCATTGAACAAAAACTATACCCATAATTTTTGTTCTTTTAGAAGAAATTATAAATTTGAAACTATTAAAAGGATCGCCGTTGAACTTCCCCAAACAGTTTCATTATGTGTTTTCGGGAAGTTAATACAAGTCAAATTTGATGACTTCTTTTTCACAATCTCCCTAAAATCAAACAATCAATAACTCAGAAAAAAGCCTCATCAAACTAACGTAAGACAAGGCTTTTTTGTTTATAAAATCCTAAAATCAATAATCTGACTCTTTTTCACTACCTCCACCACTATCGCCATATTCGCCGTGGTCATATTCATCGTCTTCATCCGACTGGAAATCATTCTCCAATTCATTCAAATAAACTGCATCAATTGCCTCCTGTGTGGTTGGCATGACCGTTAAATCCTCAATTTTTGCTCCATCTAATTGGTCAATAATTTCGTCATTTTTTGTAACAATAATTAAAAGACCTAATTCATTCAAGCAAATTTTGTTAGCTTTTCGAATCAGTGAAATTCCAAAACCATCCAATTCGACTATCGAGTTAAACTCCATTATTATGTTGCCGTAACCTTCTCTGAAAAGTTTTCTAACTATTTCTTCAAGTTCTGGCGAATTCTCTTGCGTTAAAGAAATTTCTTTAAGTTCGATTAGAGCGAATTGTTCGTTTTTTTCTACCTTAAATTCCATATTTTTTGTTTTATGATGCAATGCAGATGCCACCAAATTCAAAGGATTTTTGTCTATAAAAATCTAAAAAATGTAGCATCTGAATCATTTGCATACCAATATAATTTATAATTACTCGTTGATTGATTTTAAATAATTGTTTACATTCATTTCAACTCTATTTAAAACATCATTTGTGGTATCTTTCTCAAATTTCTTTCCACTTACTTTTTCAAAAAGCTCGATGTATCTTTCTGAAATTTGATTAACCCATTCTTCGGACATCTCAGGAACGCTTTGCCCTTCTTTTCCTTGAAAACCATTGGCAATCAACCATTCTCGGACAAATTCTTTGGATAATTGTTTTTGAGATTCATCTTTTGCTTGACGTTCTGAATATCCTTCTGAATAAAAATATCTTGAAGAATCAGGGGTATGAATTTCATCAATCAACGTAATCTGACCATCTTTATTACCAAACTCATATTTAGTATCAACCAAAATTAGGCCTTGTTGAGCCGCCATTTCTGTTCCTCGGGCAAATAACGCTAACGTATATTTTTCAAGTTGGCTATAATCAGTATCCGAAACTAAACCTTGCGAAAGAATATCTTCCCGAGAAATGTCTTCATCGTGACCTTCGTGGGCTTTGGTCGTTGGCGTAATAATTGGCGTTGGTAATTTATCGTTTTCCTTTAATCCTTCTGGTAAAGAAACGCCACACAAAACACGTGAACCTGATTTGTAAGTACGCCAAGCATGACCTGCCAAATAGCCACGAACCACCATTTCAACGGGATAGGTTTCACATTTCAAGCCCACACTCACGTTTGGGTCGGGCGTTGCAACGAGCCAATTTGGAACCACATCACGGGTTGCGTTCAAAAAATGTTCAGCAATCTGATTTAACACTTGGCCTTTATACGGGATTGCTTTTGGAAGCACCACATCAAAGGCCGAAATTCTATCAGAAGCAACCATAACTAACAGATTTTCAAAGGAATAGATATCACGAACTTTACCTTTGTAGAAACCAGTTTGATTGGGAAAATTAAAATTTGTTATATTTATTGTGTTCATCTTTTCGATTTCGGATTTTCGATTTCAGATTTTCGATTTCAAATGCTAAATCCGAAATCGAAAATCTAAAATCCACAATCCTTTTACATTCTCTCAATTACAATTGCGGTTGCTCCGCCACCACCGTTACAAATACCAGCCGCACCGTAACGACCTTTCGTTTGTCTTAACACAGAAATTAAGGTTGTCAAAATTCTGGCTCCAGAAGCCCCAAGTGGATGCCCTAAGGCAACAGCACCGCCAAAAATATTGACTTTTTTATGCGGAATATCCAGCATTTTCTCAAAAGCCAAAGGTACTACCGAAAATGCTTCATTTATCTCAAAATAATCAATTTCTTCTTTAATTAAATTTGCCATTTTGATGGCCTTTGGTACTGCTACGGTTGGAGACGTGGTAAATAAAGCTGGTTCTTGTTCAGAATCCGCAAAACCAATTATTTTCGCCAAAGGCAATAAACCCAATTTTTCCGCTTTTTTTCTTGACATCAACACCAAGGCACACGCACCGTCATTTAAGGTAGAAGCATTAGCCGCTGTCACAGTCCCTCTCTTTTCAAAGGCCGATTTCAGGGTAGGGATTTTATCGAAATTTACTTTTTTAAATTCTTCGTCTTCCGAAACCACAATAGTTCCTTTTTTAGTTTGAATTTCTACGGGAACAATTTCATCGTCAAAAAAACCATTTTCTGTTGCTTCTTGAGCTCTTTTGTAGGAATCAATGGCAAATGCGTCTTGTGCTTCACGGCTAAATCCGTATTTTCGGGCAGTTTGGTCGGCAAAAAATCCCATGGGTATTTGTTCATAAACATCCATTAATCCGTCTTTTTCCAAACCATCAACCAAAGTATTCGAACCATATTTGTAGCCAAATCGTGCATTTGGAACGTAAAATGGTGCATTCGACATACTTTCCATTCCACCCGCAACGGCTACTTCCGTAAGGCCCAACATGATACTTTGTGCGGCATAAATAATCGCTTTTGCACCAGAGGCACACACTTTATTCACCGTCGTACAACGTACTTGTGCGGGTAATCCTGCTCCTAAAGCAGCCTGACGAGCGGGGGCTTGTCCGAGATTCGCAGAAACTACATTTCCCATGATAACCTCTTCTACCATTTCGGGTTTTATGCCTGCTTTTTCAACCGCCGCTTTAATGGCAATACTTCCTAACTGAGTGGCAGAAAGACTTGCTAAGGCGCCTCCGAAACTTCCAATCGGCGTTCTCACTGCCGATACAATATATACTTCTTGAGTACTCATAAATTTATTTTACCAATTTTTAGTGATACGTGATTCTTTACTTTTTACTAAATTTTGTCTTTGCTGAATATACTGAATTTCACTGTTTTTCATTCCGTCCAAGATTGTTTTTGCTTTTTCAGGTGTTAATCCGTAGTTTTTCAGGGTTTTTAATAACTCGTTTTGAGAATTATTTTTTTCAATTTCTTTCCGTTCTTCCGGCATCTGTTGTGGAGGTATTGATTGATTTTTTAGACGATTCGGTGCTGCATTTTGAACTTTATTTTCTTTCGGATGAAATTGTCTTTTCAATAACTCGTAATTAAATCTGGCAATTTCATTGTCAGGTTTTAGCATTAAAGCTGCTTTAAATAAGGCCAAAGCTCTCACGGTATCTTTCTCACTACAGAGTATCACTCCTAATTGAGAAAAAGTAGTTGAAGCTAAAAGTGGCTCTTTCAAACTCACTAACTGAGCATATTTTCGTCGAGCTCCAAGCGTATCATTTACTTCAAAGAGTGAATTTGCCAAATTAAGCGTGACTTCGGGTGGGGTAAAAAAAGATTGCTTAGACAAAAGTTGGTATTGCAACGTAGCCTCCGTGAAGTTTCCTTGTAAATACGCCTTTTGAGCATCTTCGGTTACCTTATTACGAAGATTTACTCTCGTAAAAGAACTATTGTCGAGTATCCACAGAAATATGTAAAAAATGAGTGAGTTGATGTGTATGATAGTTAAATTAAACAGTTACGATAAAATATTTAAAATCATTGCTAAAACAAATTGATTTTGAGAAAGAAATTAAGAGAAGATGCAGAATGGATTAAATAAAGGAAGTTTTTTTTATAACTGAAACGTTCTTACTGTAACGAATACGTCTATTCCGAGCAAAAATAATGCAATGATTAGAAAATAAAAATATTTATTTGCAATAACATCAACTTGACGTTCATTAATGACGTTTGCGGCAATCTCTTCAACACTCAAAATTAAACCATTAAAACCATCAGAAACCGTATTAATTTCCAAATATTTACCCCCAGTTTCAGCAGCCATTTTTCTCAAAACGGTAGATTCTAATTTTGTAACAATAATATCCCCGTTTTCATCCTTTTTAAAATTTGCCCCTTCTCGCAAAGTAATACCATTGGAAGTTCCAACCCCAACCGCAAAGAAATTTATTTTCTTTCTCCTTATTTCCGCTAACAATGTATTGTCTAAATTTCCAAAATTTTCACCGTCACTAATCAGAATAATTACCTTCGCCTGCGTTTTAGCCTTTGCTTTCGTAAGTTTTTTTAATACCAATTCAAGCGCAGGATTAAAATCTGTTCCTCCTTCGGGTAATAAAGCGGTACTGATTTTGGGTACAAAAAGATTCAGTGCATTTCTATCAAACGTCAAGGGCGAAAGCAGAATTGCATCCTGCGAAAAAACAATTAATCCGACTCGATCATTTTGAAATTGATTTACCAATTTATTAATCTCAAACTTTGCCTTTTCGATTCTACTGGGCTGAATATCAGTAGCATCCATTGATTTAGAAATATCAATCAGTAAAAAAACGTCTTTCCCATTGGCTTTAATAGTACCTTTCAAATCGCCAAAAGATGGATTTAATAAAGCCAATAGCATTAAAGTAAAATAAATGCTTCGTAAAATAAACTTTAAAATACTTGAACGTGAGGTGGTATTTAAACGGCGAGCAATCCAGAATATACGTCCAAGATATATAAGATATAAAATGAAAAATATAACCAGAAACCATTGTTCAGCACTATTAAGTTCGGACGTTAAATTCATATTGCCCTATTTGGGATTTTTCCGTTGATTATGCGAAAATAACAAAAAGGTGTTAGATAACAAGACGAACAATAATTCTTAAATTTATACGGGCTTATTTTGGGAAGGAAAAATCAACTTATTTTTTCCGTACCTTTGCACTCGAAAAAATAGAAAGAATGAAAGAATTTGATAAAAAAGAGTTAGTCCAAACACCACAAGAGACTAAAAAAACGCAACCTCACTTTGTTGTTAAGGATGAAATGGAATTATTGACTTTTTTATTGGCAATTATGCCTAATAAAAGTCGTCATAACGTAAAATCTATTCTTCGTGACAAGCAAGTTTTGGTCAATAAAAAGGCCGTTACCCAATTTAATCATATCCTAAAACCGAATCAAATTGTTGAAATTAAAGACGGGAAAGCACCTGAACAGCAGAAATATAAAGGATTGACCATTGTTTTTGAAGATCAACACCTGATCGTCATTGAAAAACAGGAAGGTACGCTTTCCATTGCTACGGATAAGCAAAAATTGCACAATGCGTATAGTATTTTGAGTGACCATATTAAGAAAGAAGACCCCCGGAATCGAATTTTTGTAATTCATCGTCTCGACCGTGAAACTTCGGGTTTGATGATGTTTGCCAAAAGTGAAAGAGTACAGAAAATGATGCAAGAATCATGGAATGCCACCATTCGTGAGCGTACTTACTTGGCTGTTACGGAAGGTTTTGTGAAAGAAACAGAAGGCGTAGTCGAATCGTATTTAGTTGAAAACAAAGCGCTTACCGTTTATTCAACTAATAATCCAAGTTTGGGCAAACATGCCATTACGCATTATGAAACATTGAAAGCCACCGAGAATAATTCGTTGTTGAAAGTGAATTTAGAAACGGGTCGAAAAAACCAAATCAGAGTTCACATGAAAGATATTGGTTTTCCAATTGTGGGTGATGAGAAATACGGCGCTAAAACTGACCCAATTGGACGTTTAGGGCTTCATGCTTGGGTACTTTCGTTCATCCATCCAATCACAAACGAAGAAATGTTTTTTGAAACCAGAATCCCAAAGAAATTTTTATGGCTGTTTTAACCCTACATTAGACCACAGATTGTAGGGATTTGACTGATTTACACGGATAAAATTCATAGTGATTAACTTCCCGAAATAACTCTATTATGGGTTAAACTTTCGGGAAGTTTGTCAGAAATTAGTATTATCCGTTCAACATCAATTTCGTCGAAAAACATTATCCAAAACTACCGCAGTGGCAATTCCTGCGTTTAATGATTCGGCTCCTCCGAATCTTGGAATGGTAATTTTATGGTTTACTAATTGAGTAATTTCAGCAGAAATACCATTAGCTTCATTGCCAATTACGATAAAACCAGCATCGGTAAAATTGGTACGATGAATATTTTCTCCATCTAATAATGTCCCATAAATATTTACCGTTTGCCTTTTGATAAATTCAGCTAAATCAGTGTAATACAACAAAATTCTTGTAAACGAACCCATCGTTGCGTTGATTACTTTTGGGTTATAGAAATCAACCGTTTCATTCGAACAGATAATTTTGGTAATTCCGTACCAATCGGCAATTCGGATGATTGTTCCTAAATTTCCAGGGTCACGAATGTCATCTAAAATCAACGCAAATTCTTTTTCATTGACCAATAATTCAACGTTTTCTTTCGTTTTGACAACGGCAAGGGCAGCATTATTTGTGCTAAAAGAACCCGCTTTTTCAAGTTCGGTTGCGTCAACAATCGTAGTAATCGTTGCAAATTTGTCTAAAAGCGATTCATTTTCAATCGAAAAAGAATTTGTTACAAACAATAACTCAATTTCAAAGTCGGATTTCAATAACTCAAGAATGCTTTTTGCTCCTTCCACCACAAAAGATTGATGTTCTAAACGAAATTTCTTTTGTTGTAGAGAATTAATGTATTTAATTTGATTTTTGGTTATCATAATTTAATATTTTGTTTATTTCAATCATTTTTAGAAGCTTTTTTACTTTCTTATCAGTCTAAAAATTATCATTTTTTCGTATTTATCTCTTGAAAAAAGCCCTTTTTTACATATCTCTTAGTTTCATTATACTCTATTTCACGAGTTGTTCTCCAAAAGGTGTTTTAACTGAACCACTCTTGTCGTCACAGACTTTCAAAGGCAATAAAATACTTCCAAAAGAAAGATTAGAAGCCTTAATTCCGCAAAAACCGAATAAAAGATTGCCGATAATTCCCATTACACCAGGTCTTTATTTTTACCGTCTTTTTTCAGCAAAAATACCACCGTTTACTTTCAATACATATGCGGAAAAGAAAATTATATGGACAAAGGAATTGACAAAGGTAAATGAGGATTTCGACCAACAAGTAAAGGGAATAGATATTAATTCTCCAGAATACTTAAAAATATTTAAAAAGAAAGATAAAATTATTCAGAAACTTACCCGAAAAATTAATGAAGGAAATTGGGCTATGCGAACTTTCGGCGAACAACCTTCCTATTTTTATGACGACGATGCCATAAAAAATGTCGAAAAAATGAAAACCTATCTAAAAAATCACGGCTTTTTTAGATATTCCGTTAGCTATGGTAAAGATTCTGCATTTTATAATCGAAGAGGAATTGATGTAACCTATTTAATCAATGAGGGCATCGCTTACCCATTCAAACAAGTAGATTCAGTAGTAGTTTTAGACCAAACGATTCGAGAGATTTTAAGAGCCAATGAAAAAGATAGTTTTTTAAAAGTTGGCGAAAGATTGGAAGTTGAAAAACTGAATGATGAGAAAAATCGGATTGAGCAATTATTAAAAAACAACGGCTACTATAATTTCACGAAGGAAAATATTAGTATTAGAGTGAATGATATCGACACCGCAAACATTAAAGGAATTGAAGCAATTACCTATATTCCGAATCCATCGAGGCCTCCACAAAATGAGAATTATAGTAAGGCTTATCCCATTAATAAAGTTACTTTTATTTCGGACGCTTCATCGCCAAATATTACGAAACCCAAAGTAGATACCCTTTATTACAAAGATATTCGATATATTTTTGTAAATAAACGGTTCTCTACCAAACTATTAGATTCAAAAATTGATATTAGACCTATCGATTTATACAAACTAAAAAATCGACTCCAAACCGAAAAAAATCTTTATGGGCTTGACCAATTTCAGTTTACTCGTATCAATTTTGACACTACTCGTGGACTTTTAGACGCTACCATTTATTCAAAACCTTTGGATAAATATCAATTTACGGCAGAAACTGGCGGTAGTCTTTTTCAGTCCGTTTTTGGACCATTTTTTACCACTACACTAAAGATTCGTAATATCGGAGGAAGTGCGAGTTCTCTGGAAAACAATGTCAGGTTTGGTTATGAAGCACAAACGGGCTTTTTCAATACGGGTTCAGTCAGTAGAAATTTGGAATTGGCCTTGAATAGTTCATTGATAATTCCTAAAATTTTAGCACCTAATTTTATCGCCCAACGACTCAATGCTTTTACGCCCCAAACTCGTTTAGGCATTGGTGTTCAATATACCGACCGTCAAGAATACAGTCGTTTGAACTTCAAAATTAATGGTTCCTATCTCTGGCGACCAAATCCAAAGCAGTTTTTGCAGGTTTCTTTAGTAGATTTGAATTTGATTTTTACCAATAATCAAACCCCCGCATTCATTGATTATTTAAAAAAATTAAGTGATGTTGGCAATAATTTAGGGCAGAGTTTTAATAAATCTTTCGTCTCAACCATCAATGCTTCCTATACCTACACCGATGACCCTTACGGACAAATCAAGCGAGGGAAATACTTTAGGATGTTGGTAGAATCGGGCGGAACTACCTTAAATTTCTTTCCAAATGGGCGAATAGGCTTTATTTCAAGTCTATTTGATAGTTTACAATTCTTTAAATTTATTCGAGTAAATGCCGATTTCAGAAAATATATTGGTGTTGGCGTGAACAAAAAATCAAGTTTTGCCTATAAAATTAACGCAGGATTTGCGTATTCGTATGGAAGCGGAAGAAATTTGCCTTATGAAAAAAACTTCTTCGTGGGTGGCCCCAGTAGCATCCGTGCATGGCGACCAAGAACTTTAGGTCCAGGTTCAGATTCTACTTCGCAGAGTTTGGACAAACCAGGAAGTATCATCTTGGAAACAAGTGCTGAATATCGATTTAAGATTTTACGTTTTTCGGGAGATTATAATTTGAACGGAGCATTTTTTGTGGATGCGGGCAATGTATGGCGTTTTCAAGGGCAAAATACGGAAGGAATAACGGGTAGTGATTTCCGTTTTGATAGATTTTACAAAGAAATTGCGGTAGGTACGGGCTTCGGAATCAGGATTGATTTATCCTTTTTTGTGATACGTTTTGATGGAGCAGTCAAAGTGATTGACCCTTCACAAGCAGAAGGAAATCGCTGGGTTTTATTTAAGGATAAGGATAAATTCAAGGGAGACATTAAAAATAATGGCAATCCCTTAGTGATAAATTTTGGGATTGGATATCCTTTCTAATCTTATTTGGATACTTTTTCGTTCCCTTCTTGTTTGACCATTTCGGCAGATGAAGTATTATTGTCAAATTTCGGTTTAGGATGTTTAAATCCATTTCTGGACAGATTCATTCCGTAGGTATAATTGGTACATAAAATGACATCGTTACAATCAAAATGTTTGATAATGCCCGATTCTTGAACTGCCACTACCCAACACGTATTTTGGTGCATACCATAGTCAATAATAAAAAGTGCGTGACCAATTCCCAGAGGGGTGTCAACTAAAATTGCGGGATCTAACTGTAAAATCATGTGCTTATATTTTTATAGAAGTTATTAAGATTGTTGTTTAACTACTCAAATAATAGTTTTAAAATCCTATACCAATCAAATAAAGTAGCCTTAAATGGGTATTTTTCTCCAAATTTAGTAGATTATTATCCCCAAATATGCTCGCAAAAATTAAAAAATAAATCCATTAAAATCTGCTAATTTTCTGGTACTAATCGTAGGTTTAGCGAAGCGTTCCCACTACCAACCCCATGTCTATCATTGAAAGCACTTATCTGTTCTTTTATCTCTGTTACTATTACAAACACCTACCTCCCCTTCAAAATGAAAAAGCCTCAATGTTATAGTATTAACTTATATTATTATAGTTATTATCAATTTGATTTATAATTCAATTGGAGATTACTTTGCACCCAGTTAAAATTAATTAAGTTAAATATTGAGTTAACCAAACATTAAAGATGAGAATTATAAAATTAGCTATTTTAATGATTGTTTTTGGCTTTTCGTTGAAAGCCCAAAATAGTCAATTAAAAACAAATTCAGGAGCGCCAGTGGGCGACAACCAAAACTCACAAACAGTGGGTTCAAATGGTCCAGTTTTATTGCAAGATATTCATTTAATTGAAAAATTAGCCTCATTTGATAGAGAGCGGATTCCTGAAAGAGTAGTACACGCTCGTGGTACGGGTGCATTTGGTGAGTTTGTTGCTGAAGATAATTTTTCTGCTTTCACCAAAGCTAATTTATTTTCCGCTAAAGGGAAAGTAACTCCGTTAGCGGTGCGTTTTTCAACCGTAATTCACGGAACAGGTTCACCAGAAACCTTGCGTGATCCAAGAGGTTTTGCTTTAAAATTTTATACAGAAGAAGGTAATTATGACATTGTTGGAAATAATCTTCCCGTGTTTTTTATCAGAGATGCTATGAAATTTCCCGATATGGTACATGCGTTAAAACCTTCGCCAGTTACCAATAAGCAAGACCCTAACAGATTTTTTGATTTCTTTTCTCATATTCCAGAGTCAACAAATATGTTCACTTATTTGTATTCAGATACGGGTATTCCTGCAACTTACCGTAACATGAACGGTAGCAGTGTTCATGCTTTCAAATGGGTTAATGCAAAAAAAGAAGTAACGTATGTAAAATACACATGGAAGACCTTACAAGGAGAAAAAAACTTAACGGTAAAGGAGGCTGAAATTCAACAAGGAAAAGATTTTCAACACGCCACAAATGATTTATATAATTCAATTGTTAAAGGTGATAATCCTAAGTGGGAATTATTCGTACAAATGATAAAAGAGACGGATATAGATTCGTTTGACTTTTCACCGTTAGATGCAACAAAGAATTGGCCAGTTGCTAAAATACCCTTAGTAAAAGTGGGAACGTTCACCTTGAATAGAAATGCAAAAAACTATTTTGAAGAAATTGAAGAACTTGCGTTTGCTCCTTCAGATTTAGTTCCTGGTATTGAACCATCAGAAGATAGATTATTACAAGGTCGTTTGTTTAGTTATTTTGACACTCAGCGTTACCGTTTAGGAATTAATTTTCAGAAAATTCCAGTGAATGCTCCAAAAAATTCTCCTGCAAATAACTACAACCAAAATGGTGCTGCTGATAATGCAGTAGTTAATTCGGATGTAAATTATCAGCCAAGTGTTGAAGCAAAAACTTTAGTTGAAGATAATACTTTTAAATTAGCTAACACTGCTTACAGTAACGCTGCCATTTCTCAGAAGAAAATTGAAAAGACTAATGACTTTGCACAAGCAGGAGAATTATACCATTCATACACGAAGGAAATGCAAGATAATTTAATCTCAAACATGGTGGGGGATTTGGGTCAGGTAAGAAATAAAGAAGTGCAGAAGAAAATGATTACGCATTTCTATTTAGCAGATAGAGAATATGGTATGCGTTTGGCAGCTGCATTAGGATTTACACAGGCTGATTTTATGAAGAAATAAGGCTAAAATTCGATATGAAAATTTTTAAATTTGTGTTTATTTTATTTGGATTATTTACTTTGCAAAAACAAGTAATAGCCCAAAAAAATGATGTCTACGATGTTTGTCGCAATGGAGATACCTCAGCCTTGAGAAAGATGCTTGCAGTAGAACCAACGTTAGTGAACGATAAAAAGTCAAATGGGTTTACGCCATTTATCATAGCTACCTACAATGGGCAATTTGAGATATCCAAAATATTAATAGAAGAAGGTGCCAACATCAACGCACAGGATAAATCAGGAAATACCGCATTAATGGGGCTATGTTTTAATGGCAATATTGACTTGGTCAAGCTTTTAATAAGCTATAAAGTTGATGTTAACTTATTAAATTACAATCATGCGACTGCACTCATATTTGCTTCAACATTCGGACACTCAGAAATTGTTCAAATGTTGCTAAAAGCTGGAGCAGATAAAACTATTAAAGACAATAATGGGAAAACTGCCCTCGACCAAGCAATAATGCAAGGAAATGACGGCGTTTCACAATTACTCAAGTAATGAATATATTTTGAGAGTCGCTAATCAATAAGAAAGGTAGTCTTTTGGCTACCTTTCTTTGTAATATTTAGATAATTCCCTCAGTCTCTTGGCTCTTGCCGAGTGACGCCCATCAGTAATCCCTCTGGATAAATAGTAAATTAAAATTAAAACAAAAGATATCTGAATCCCCGCCATTGTTATGGTTTACTCTGAGACGTATAGTCCGATAACACGGGCGAAAACAAAAACTCTCCATTCCAGTGATACACTCACCACGGTTGCGAATAATAATCAACATTAATTCTCTAAATAAATCTGCCATTCTGTCATATTTCTTCGTAAATTTGCCTATTAATTTACGATGCTGAAAAAATCATGAGAGACTTAGAAATACTTACAGAAACAGACAAAGAAGCCTTAGAATTGCCCCGCACAAGCGTAGAGGAGAATAATATTACGGGCAAAAGAAAATTATACATTGAAAGTTACGGTTGTCAGATGAATTTCTCTGATTCTGAAATAGTTACCTCAATTCTGCAAGAAGGTGGATACGCCACTACTGCCAATTTTGAAAACGCTGACGTTATCCTTTTGAATACTTGTGCTATCCGAGATAATGCCGAACAAAAGGTCAGAAATCGTTTGAATAATTTTGGCTATTTAAAGAAAAAACGTCCTGATTTAGTGGTAGGTGTATTGGGTTGCATGGCTGAACGTTTGAAAACGAAATTTTTGGAAGAAGAAAAACTCGTGGATGTAGTAGCTGGCCCCGATTCATACCGTGATCTCCCGAACCTCCTCAGCGAAGCCGAAGACGGACACAAAGCCATCAACGTTTTCCTTTCAAAAGAAGAAACTTACGCCGATATTTCTCCCGTCCGTTTGAATTCCAATGGCGTAACTGCCTTTGTGTCTATCATGCGAGGTTGCGATAATATGTGTTCGTTTTGCGTAGTGCCTTTCACCCGTGGTCGTGAGCGCTCACGAGATGTATATTCAATCATCAAAGAATGTCAAGATTTATTGGATAATGGCTATAAAGAAGTTACCCTTTTGGGGCAGAATGTGGATTCTTACAAATGGGTATCCGAAGATGGTTTGGAAAAAGTAAATTTCGCCCAACTTCTTGAAAGAGTGGCACTTATCAATCCAGTATTAAGAGTTCGTTTCTCAACTTCGCATCCCAAAGACATCACAGACGAAGTACTTTACACCATCAAAAAGTACGAAAATATTTGTAAATATATTCACTTACCTGCCCAAAGTGGTAGTAGTCGTATTTTGAAAATGATGAACCGCACCTACGACCGTGACTGGTACATCAATCGTATTGATAAAATCCGTGAAATTTTGGGTGAAGATTGTGGGGTTTCACAAGATATGATAATCGGATTTTGTACTGAAACGGAGCAAGACCATCAAGAAACACTTTCGTTGATGGAATACGTAAAATATGATTTCGGTTATATGTTTTCTTATTCAGAACGCCCAGGAACGCCCGCCGCCAAAAAATTTGTGGATGATATTCCTGCTGATGTGAAGCAAAAACGTTTGGCAGAAGTGATTGATTTGCAGTTAAAATTATCCTTAGAACGCAATAATCGCCATATTGGAGAAATTCAAAAAGTGTTGGTCGAAGGATTTTCAAAACGTTCAGAAGATTTTTTACAAGGACGAAACGACCAGAATAAAAAGGTAATTTTTGCCAAAGAAAATTCTAACGGTGTGGATTTCCGCAAAGGAGATTATGTGATGGTAAAAATTACTTCTTGTTCATCAGCTACTTTAAAAGGAGAGGCGCTAAAATAGATAATAGTTTTTCGATGCGACCGTCGCTCGGTTCGATTTTCGGAAACCAATTAGTTACTTAGCTTTTCACGAACATCAAAATTCGAGAATCAAACATCGAAACATAAATGCAAATTCAAGAATTACAATCCATAAAAGCTCGTTTCGGAATCATTGGCAATTCACCCTCTCTGAATCATGCCATTGAAGTCGCTGGACAAGTTGCCCCCACTGACATGACTGTGCTTATCACGGGCGAAAGTGGTTCGGGAAAGGAGTCTTTTTCTAAAATAATCCATAATCTTTCCGCCCGAAAACACGGTCAATTTATTGCGGTAAACTGCGGGGCAATTCCCGAAGGAACGATTGATTCAGAATTATTTGGACATGAAAAGGGGGCTTTTACAGGCGCAATTGATGCCAGAAAAGGCTATTTTGAAGTAACCGATGGCGGAACAATTTTCTTGGATGAAATCGCAGAAATGCCCCTGGGAACTCAAGCGAGGCTATTACGGGTACTCGAAAATGGTGAGTTTATCCGAGTTGGGTCATCTAAAGTTCAGAAAACCAATGTACGTGTCGTGGCAGCAACCAATATCAATTTAATGAATGCCGTGGAACGTGGAAAATTCAGAGAGGATTTATATTACCGACTCAATACGGTGCCAATTTTCGTGCCTCCTCTTCGTGACAGAGGCATGGATATTGAATTATTATTCAGAAAATTTACGACAGATTTTGCCGAAAGATACCGCATCAAGCCGATTCAATTAACGCCCGATGCTCAGCAAATTTTATTGTCTCAACGGTTTCCAGGGAATATTCGTCAGTTAAAAAACTTGGCCGAACAGATTTCAATTTTGGAAGTAGATGAAAGAATTATTGATGCCAGTAAATTGACCCATTATTTACAAATGAACAATGGACAGTCAATCAGTGGTAGCTTAATTCGGAGAAATTTGGAAGAAAAACAAGCGGATAATTTTTCAGAAAGAGAATTACTCTACAAGATTCTTTTTGATATGCGTAAAGACGTTACGGAGTTAAAAAAGATGTTTTTGGAGGTATTAAAAAATGGAGAAATAAGCCCCGAAATCATGAAAGGAAATGAAGGTTTATTCCAGAATTTAGAACCTGAAAGAGCATTTCAATATCCGCCAAATTCGCATCAACCCGAAACGAATCCTGCCCGTATTTTAAATGGACACAATAATTATCAACCAAGTCCTGAATTAACAATAATTAACTATAATGGTGAAAATCAAGAGAATAAAAATGGTTTTATAGACGTTACTCATGAAGCCGAAGAAGTATCATTCTCGCTCGAAAAACAAGAGAAAGATATGATTATCAGAGCTTTACAAAAAAATAAAAACAAACGGAAATATGCCGCACAAGACTTGGGAATTTCGGAAAGAACACTTTACAGAAAAATCAAACAGTATGATATTGAGGAAGAGTAATTCAATTGACAATGGACAATGGACAATTAATAATTTGAAGACGAGTTCCATCAGATTCATTTTTTATTTTTCACTATTCATTATCCATTGTCCATTGTTAATTAGTTGTTATACCTTCCGAGGAGCCAGTCTTGACCCTAATTTGAAAACGATTCAAATTCAGAATTTTCAATTTCAAACGGCTGGTGGACCGCCAAATTTAAGTTTGCAGTTTAATGAGAAATTGAAAGAATATTTTCAACGAAATACGTCTCTCAAAACAACCAATGTCAATCCAGATTTGATGTTTGAGGGAGCAATTACAGGTTTTACGGTTGAACCAAAGGCAGCATCGTCGGATGATAAAGGTGGTTTAAATCGCTTAACGATAACTATTTCGGTGAAATTTACGAATGCTAAAAACGATGAAAAAAGTTACGACCAAGAATTTTCTTTTTATCAAGATTTTGCTCAAACCCAAACCATCACAGCTGTACAAGGCGAATTAGTACCCAAGATTTTAGATCAAATTGTATTAGATATTTTTAATAAAACTGCGGGAGAATGGTAAGTAGATTTTGGATTTGTGATTTTCAATTTCGGATTTTACAAAATATCATAAATCAGAAATTTATTATCATGAATAAATCGTAAATCAAAAAAATGAACAAAGATATATTTTCCTACTTAACAGCCCATCCTGCCAATCTTTCATTGTCGGATTTAAAAACGGTTGAGGCTATTACAAAACAGTATCCTTATTGTCAATTGGCACATACCTTATTGGCAAAAGGCTATCATACACACTATGCGGAGGAATTGGCTTTCGAGAAGATTCGTCACGCTTCTGCCCATTCAATTAGTCGAAATGCTTTGCGTAAGTTGATTAATGGAAGTTTTAAAAATGAAATAAGTACAACTGCCCATCCAAAATTTGATTCAGAATATTTGCTTAAATTTACCGAAGCACCTGTAAATCAAATAACTAATTCAGCAGAAGATGACATTACAGCACAAACAGAATTGATTTCAAATCTTGATATGATGACAAACTCATCGGCCTTTGAAGATATCTTATTGGATGATATTGTACAAAAAAAGCAGTTACAAAATTCGATCATCGACAGTTTCTTGATGAAAGACCCTGGATTAATTAGAACGACCAAAAGTCAATTGGAAGCCATGGGCAAACAAGAAGATTTATCGGTCAATAGCGCCAAATTAGGAAAGGGAATTGTAACTGAGAGTTATGCCAAAATCTTAACCATGCAAGGGCGTAAAGACAAGGCAATTGAGGTTTATGAGAAATTAATTTTGAAATTTCCAGAAAAAAAGACGTACTTTGCAACCAAAATTCAAGAATTGGCATAAGTTATGTTGGTTAAAGAAATTTAACACTTAAATAGTTACACTAATTAGATTCTAACTTTCTAACTCTTTAACTTTATAACTTTTCAACTTAACGAAATCCTTAAATTAAACAAATAATAAACAAAATGTTCGGAGCAGTTATCGTAGTCATTTGCATTATTGCAGTATTATTAGTGTTTGTGGTATTAATTCAGAATCCAAAAGGCGGTGGTCTTTCAGGTGAATTTGGAACTGCTGGTGCAAGCCAAATGTTTGGCGTACAACGCACAGGCGACCTTTTAGAGCAAATTACTTGGGGTGGAGCAATCACTATTGCGTTGTTAGTGTTAGCAACAAAATTTATCACGCCTACTGAAACTGGTAGTGGTATTGAATCTTTGAACGTAGAAGCGGCAAAAGGTAAAACTGGAATTCCTGCAGCACCAGCAGGTGGTGGTTTAGGAACAAATCCAACTGCAAAGGATACATCTAAAAAATAATTTTAGTTTTTCGCAAAAAAGGAGTGCTTTAAAAGGCACTCCTTTTTTGTTGTCTAAATTTTAACGATAAGCAAGTACAGATCACCGAAATATTTGTAGAAATTTTGTAGGATTGTTTACAAAGCTAATCATCATCGAAATAGCGTATTAACTGTATTTCGGTAAAATCTATTCGTTTGCAAAACAATAATGAGTATGTCAATTCATGTTATGGCTTATTAAATAAATCATAATTTGTCAGCAAAACTGACAATTTTGCAGAATTTTAGGCTATGGCACAAAATATGACGAAGTTTGTATTGTGGAGGTTAGGGGTTAGGATTTACAATTTTGTGATTAACGTACTTTTATGAAATTCTAAATCCCAACCCTTAACCCCCACAAAAAACCTAAAAAATAATTTACAAATAAATATCAAAATCAATGTCAACAGTTAGTATTAAGCCTTTGGCTGACAGAGTTCTGGTTGAACCAGCAGCCGCAGAAGAAAAAACATCATTCGGAATCATTATTCCAGATACTGCCAAAGAAAAACCACAGAGAGGAATTGTCGTAGCAGTGGGTGCAGGCAAAAAAGATGAACCAATGACAGTAGCAGTTGGTGACACTGTTTTATATGGTAAATATTCTGGAACTGAAATCGCAGTTGAAGGAAAAGATTACTTAATTATGCGTGAAAGCGATATTTTCGCAATTCTTTAATTTAAGTGATTGGTTACTGGTTATCTGTTCATAATTTTAGCAGTAAAGCCATTTCCAAAAATATTTTTTTTAAATCAGTAAAATTTAGTTATCGGAATAAGTCTGTTAGTCTATTCTAAATCTAATAACTAAAAACTAATAACTCAAAAACAAAAAATGGCAAAGGAATTATTTTTTGACACGGATGCACGTGACAAACTAAAAAAAGGTGTTGATACCTTAGCAAACGCTGTAAAAGTAACGTTAGGACCAAAAGGACGTAATGTAATTATTGATAAAAAATTCGGTTCACCAACGATTACGAAAGATGGTGTTTCGGTAGCAAAAGAAATTGAATTAGAAGATCCAGTTGAGAACATGGGTGCTCAATTGGTAAAAGAAGTAGCTTCAAAAACGGCTGACCAAGCAGGTGATGGTACAACCACTGCAACTGTTTTGGCTCAAGCAATTTATACAATCGGTTCTAAAAACGTTGCGGCTGGTGCTAATCCAATGGATTTGAAACGTGGCATCGACAAAGCAGTTTTAGCGGTTGTAGCTTCATTGAAATCACAGTCAAAAGCCATTGAAACTTCTCAACAAATTGCTCAAGTTGCTACTATTTCAGCAAACTCTGATTTAACGATCGGAACAATGATTGCTGATGCAATGGAGAAAGTTGGTCGTGAAGGTGTTATCACTGTTGAAGAAGCTCGTGGAACTGAAACGGAAGTTAAAACTGTAGAAGGTATGCAGTTTGACCGTGGATATTTATCTCCATATTTCGTTACAAATACTGAGAAAATGGAAGTTGAATTAGAGCGTCCATTTATCTTGATTTCAGAGAAGAAAGTATCTTCAATGAAAGAATTATTGCCAGTGTTGGAAGTTGTTGCACAAACAGGTCGTCCATTATTAATCATCGCAGAAGATGTTGACGGTGAAGCCTTGGCTACTTTGGTAGTTAACAAAATCCGTGGTGCTTTGAAAGTTTCTGCTGTGAAAGCCCCAGGTTTTGGAGATCGTCGTAAAGCAATGTTAGAAGACATCGCAGTTTTGACAGGCGGTACAGTAATTTCTGAAGATCGTGGTTTCAAATTAGAAAACGCTTCGATTGAATATTTGGGACAAGCTGAAAAAATCATCATCGACAAAGACAATACAACGATTGTTAATGGCGTAGGTGACAAAGACGGTATCACTGCTCGTGTAAACCAGATTAAATCACAAATCGAAAACACAACTTCTGATTATGACCGTGAGAAATTGCAAGAGCGTTTGGCTAAATTAGCGGGCGGTGTTGCAATTCTTTATATCGGAGCAGCAACAGAAATTGAAATGAAGGAGAAAAAAGACCGTGTTGATGATGCACTTCATGCTACTCGTGCAGCCGTTGAAGAAGGAATCGTTGCAGGTGGTGGTGTTGCTTTCATTCGTGCAATAACAGCTTTGGAAGACCTACAAGGTGATAACGAAGACCAAACAACTGGTATCAACATTATCCGTCAAGCCATTGAGTCTCCATTGAGAACAATCGTTGCAAACGCAGGTGGTGAAGGTTCAGTAGTAGTTAATGCTGTGAAAGCAGGAAAAGACGACTTCGGATATAACGCTCGTGAAGATAAATACGAAAATATGTTGGCAGCAGGTATCATCGATCCTACGAAAGTAACTCGTTTGGCTTTGGAAAATGCAGCATCAATCGCAGGATTGTTATTAACCACAGAATGTGTAATTGCAGACAAACCAGCACCATCAGAAGCAGGTCACTCACACGGTGGCGGCGGAATGGGCGGAATGATGTAATTCTGATTCGTATTAGACATAAAAACTCCCCTTGAATTTTAGTTCTTGGGGAGTTTTTTTATGTAAAGAATTGCTTGACATTAAAGAATTATTTCTCATCAACTAAATACTTATCAATCCAATAATGAGCCAAATAAATCACTGGCGTAAGCAAAATAGCCGTGAAAAATTTGTATAAATAACTATTTAAAGAAGTTGAAACCCATTGTTCAACGGTCCAATTTCCAAATAAAACGAAGGCAATCCCAATCACTACAAAACTGTCAATTAATTGAGAAACTAAGGTTGAACCTGTCGCACGAAGCCAAATCTTTTTACCGTTCGTTTTGCCTCTGATGTAATGAAAAACGGAAGCATCCAATAATTGACTTAATAAAAAAGCCGTCAAAGAACCCGTAATAATGCCTAAACCTTGACGAAAAATTTTACCAAATGCTTGATTAATATTAAAATTGTCTGTGCCTTTATTGACTTCAATCCAAAAGTCGGCAGGCGCTAATAAAGTAGCACCATAAATCACAATAAAACAATAGGCAATAAAGCCAGCCGTTAAATAAGAAACCCGTTGAACACCTTTTTTGCCAAAATATTCATTGATGATATCCGAAGTAATAAAGACAAAAGGCCAGTTCAAGGCTCCAGCAGGTTGGTTTAAATCCCAAGTACCCATAAATGTCTGTAAATGAAGTGGTTGAAACCCAAAAGTACCTTCGACCGAGAATATTTTAACCCCAATAATCTCAGCAACAATGGCATTTGAAAGAAAAATTCCGAAGAGGACCACAAAAAGTTTAGTTCTTTTTGAATAAAGTAGCGAAGTATCAATCGTCATTACAGTCTATATTTAAGCAATTAATGAGTAAGGCAGTGAAAAAGGGGTATTTGTTCAGTGCAAATACCCCTCAGAAAAACAACTATTTTTTTTAAAAATTTGTTCAAGTTTATTAGTTGGCACTTGTTTACTTCTTCCGATTATTCTCAAAGTGCAAGGCAATTTTATCCATCGCTATGCCTAATTGTTCAAGATGCGGGAGAAAAACAATTCTAAAATGGTCAGGTTGTTTATAATTAAATCCGCCGCCACCAACGACTAAAATTCGTTGATCCTCTAATAAACTTAACACAAAATCACCGTCATTTTTAAAGTTAAATTGTTTTAAATCAATCTTTGGGAAAAGATACATTGCTCCCTTCGGACGTACGCAAGTAATACCAGGGATTGTAATTAATTTTTGGTGCGATAATTCCATTTGCTTGTATAAGCGTCCCGTAGGAGTCACCAAATCATCAATAGATTGATAGCCTCCTAAAGCGGTTTGAATACCATATTGTGAAATAACATTAGAACATAAACGCATCGAAGCCATGAACGAAAGTCCTTCGATATAGGATTTTGCTTTATGCTTTGCGCCTGTCAAAATCATCCAACCACCCCTAAAACCAGCCGCACGATAATTTTTAGACATTCCTCCCATCGTAATTATTAACGTCTCTTCCGACATTCCAGCCGTAGAGTGATGTGTAGCGCCATCGTATAATATTTTATCATAAATTTCATCAGCAAAAACAATCAATTTATGTTTTTCTGCCAAACGTACAATTCCCTCCACAATATCTTTTTCATATACTGCCCCCGTTGGATTATTGGGATTAATTAATACAATTCCACGAGTTTTTTTGGTAATTTTTGATTCGATATCTTTTAAATCTGGATTCCAATCCGACTCTTCATCACAGACATAATGAACGGGCGTACCGCCGGCAAGCCCCACTGAAGTTGTCCAAAGCGGATAATCTGGTGAAGGAATTAGGATTTCATCATTTGGATTTAATAAAGCCGTCATGGTTAGCGCAATCAGTTCGCTTACACCATTACCAATAAAAATATCATCTATTTCAATATTCTTAACCCCACGACTTTGATAATATTGCATTACGGCTTTTCGAGCTGCAAACAACCCACGAGAATCAGCATAGCCTTGGGCATTACGGATGTTCATAATAATATCGTGAATAATTTCATCGGGTGTTTCAAAACCAAATGCCGCAGGATTTCCAATATTTAAAGAAGTAATTTTATAGCCTTCACGTTGCAATTGAAGGGCTTTTTCATAAACTGGGCCTCGAATATCGTAACGAAGAGAATCAAGTCGAGAGCTTTTTAATATTTCCATTTTAAAGATGGTTGTTTATTATTTTGAATTTTTCCAGAGAAATTAAAATTAATGATTAGCTTTTCGGAGAAAAAATTTCTGAAATTAATGAAAAGAAAAATCAAAAAATCAAAAAGGCAGAAGAAACAATGTTTTTCTTCTGCCTTTTATAAAATAAAACAATTATTTATAAATATAATGCTAATTTAACGCTTTTTGTCAAACAATTGTTCAAAAAGAAAACTGACCGGCTCATTTTGGTTTTTATACGTAAGTTGAACAAATTTTGCCCGTAAATTTGATTCCAAAAATACACCACCACGCATTGATTGACTGGGCAAAAGTGTAGAAGTTCTAAAATTCTCTTGCGACCAAACCATCCCTTCTCTATTCAATCTATCCATTTTAGAATAATAGCTTCCATGGTCAACAATTCTTTTAATTTGAGCAACTTGTACTACCGTCTCGCCCACTTTTACTGCCCTCCAAGCACCTTCCGACCGTCCAGAACTTCCAGCTATTAATGCCACAATTCCCCCAACGAAAAGAAATGTATTTATCACTCTCGCTCGCTTAATTTTTGCTTCTTGATTTGCCATTTCACGCTCAATAAAATTTACCTGCTGTTGAGGTTCAATGCCCTGATAGGAATAAATATATTTTCCATCTTCAGAAACAAGATTTTGTTGATTTTCATCCAGTGGAACAAAAGTAAAATCTTTAGGGGAAATCGTAAGTGACTGATTTGTATTATTGAAAACTTCAACGTCAAAAACCATATATTTCTCAAAACGGCCATCATAGGAAGCCACTACTTTCACTCCTCCTTTTTCTTGTTTAACAATTTCTTTTCCTCCATCCCAAACTCTTTCATGGTCAATGGGACGTAATCGCATCACGCTTGTCGTAGAACAAGAAAGAATTACACCAGCAAAACTCAGAAATAGCATTAATTTAACCTGCCTCATTTTTTAAATTTTTATACTTATTACACTGAAATTATACAAAAGACACTCAAAATTAATAAAACCCTCATTTATAAATTAAATTATTCAAAAAATATTTCACTTGTAAGTGTATAATAACTACCTGTTTTTCAAATTAATACACAGTTATTAACAGAAAGTCATAAAATAAATCAACTTTTTTTATCCAAACGACTTGCATCTTTATTTAAAAAAAGCGTACCTTTGCACAACCTAAACACAACAAGAGTATCGAAAGAGAAACTAAATGTGTTAAGGAGAGTTGCCTGAGAGGCCGAAAGGAGCCGTTTGCTAAACTGCCGTACCTCACAAGGGTACCGAGGGTTCGAATCCCTCACTCTCCGCAAAATTGATAGAAGTAAGTTCATTATTTCAATTTTGTAATAGGTCACAATTTTCGGGGTGTAGCGTAGCCCGGTATCGCGCCTGCTTTGGGAGCAGGAGGTCGTAGGTTCGAATCCTGCCACCCCGACTAAAATAGTTATCATTTATTTGATAACTATTTTATTTTAAAAGGTTCCGTAGCTCAGTTGGATAGAGCAACAGATTTCTAATCTGTGGGTCACAGGTTCGAATCCTGTCGGGATCACTAA